>CAYYOE010000326.1:0-3823 GCA_964473055.1 uncultured Rhodobacterales bacterium
CATGATCGCGCAGCATCGGCGCCAGTTCCCGCAGGGCCACACGCAGATTCGCCTGCCGCTCGCCATTCCCTAGACCGAGCCCGTCATTACGCGGAATCAACGCCACCGCCTCCGCACCAGCCTCCTGCGCAGTGCGCATCAGGGCCAGAGCCTCGGTCGCCTTGTCGGCCGACCAGTCGTTGAACCGCTTTATCTCGGCCAGTGCCAGCAGCCGCAGCCCACGGTCCCGCACAAGTGCGCCGGCATCGGTGGGTGGCATTCCGTCAAACAGCGGCTGGGGCAGATCGTTGCGCGCCTCGATCCCCACGCATCCCAGGTGCGCGGCCAGATCGACCAACTGGGCAAAACCCAACCGCGCCACGGTCATGTGGTTCAGTGCCAGATGCACCATCTCAGCGTTCCTCCCACCGAAGCCGTCTTGCGCGGCGCAACCGGTTGCAAGACAGTGCACAGGCGTGCCGATCCGGTCAAGTCATGCCGAGTCGATTCCCTCAGGAATGACGAATCCCGCAAGACCGATGCGAGGAAACTGAGGGAATTCCCTCAAATCCTGACTAAACGGACTCGGGCAAATATAGCACCGGTTCGAGGAAATGCTGGCCCGGCAACGGCGTCAGCCCGTCGCCCAGGCTTTGCCACGCAAGCTCGAACAGGTCGCGACACAGCAAGGTCAGGGGCGTTGCAATCACCATGGACACATACCGGTCGGCCAGCCCTGCACGGCTTTCGGGGGTGATCTCGTTCACCACCAACGCCACATCCCCCGGCTGGCGAACCTCGCGCAGTGCGGCGATCGCCCCCTCCATGCCACCACCGGCGCAATAGATACCACGCAGGTCGGGGTGACGCGCAAGCAGGTCCAGCGTCGCCTCGTAGGTCAGTTGCCGGGTTTCGAGGTTTACCAGCGTGTCGAGAACCTGATGCCGGGCCCCGAACTCGCGCAGGTAGCTCCGAAACCCGGCCTCGCGCAGTTCGTGCCCATGCCAGCGATAGCCACCGACAAAAACGGCGATCTTGGCGGGGCGATGGATGGACGTCGCGATCATATGTGCCGCGATCCGCCCGACCTTCAGGTTGTTCAACCCGACATAGCTGCGCCGCACTCCCTGCGCAAAGTCGTTCAGCAGCGCGAAACACGGGATCCCCGACGCCTGCAACTCGGCCACCGCGTCCGTGATCTCGACATGGGTGACCGCTGTGGCGGCGACGGCATCCACACGGCCCCGCATGCCGCGCATCAAGGCCGCAAAATCCCCCGGTGACTGGCTGGTGGCAAACTCGACCCGGACACTGGCCCGCATCCGCTGCGCCGATTCCGCAACGGCCTGAAGCTCGGCCCGGAACGCCTGGTAGAAGGCCTGCCGTTCCTTGTGCAGGACCACGCCGAGGCGCAGCACCGGCAGGGTCTCGGCCAGGCGCTGGCCGATCAGCGCCGCGCCGTGATACCCGATCGCCTGCGCGGCCCCGTACACACGCGCCTTGGTGTCCTCGCGCACCTGGCCGCGGGCATTCAGCACACGGTCCACGGTCGCCACGGAAACGCCTGCGGCCTGGGCCAGATCAGTGATGGTAGGTCGCCGCGCCATGCAAGCAGAATGAGGGATTTCCATCATTTTTGCAAGGCAATGCTGAGGTGATTGAAGGAAACAGGCATCCATCCGACTTTCGCGTACCGGTTCCATCCCCTAGCGTTGCGCGGTACCGGGCGACGCATGCCCTGCTGGAGGATACCCATGACCGGACGCGACTACAGTCTGTTGGGGCGGGATGCCGCCCGGGCCGTGGAAACCGGACTTGCCGCTGCCGAATGGTACCACTCCGACCTGCCCCGCAAGGACATGAAGGCCCTGATGGCGCGTGAGGACGGGCCGGCGATCCGCGACACGTTCATCCTGTATGGCTCGATGATCACGCTCGCCGTCGCTGCGATCGCACTCTGGCCCTCCTGGTGGTCGGCGCCGTTCTTCATGGCCTACGGGGTGCTGTATGGCTCTGCCTCGGACTCGCGCTGGCACGAATGCGGCCACGGCACGGCCTTTCGCACGCCCTGGATGAACGACGTGGTCTATCACATCGCGTCCTTCATGATCGTGCGAAACCCTGTGACATGGCGCTGGAGCCACGCGCGCCACCACACCGACACCTACATCGTCGGCCGCGACCCCGAGATCGCGGTGATGCGCCCGCCAGACCTGGGGCGGCTGATACTGAACTTCTTCGGGCTCATCGACGGCTGGAAAGGATGGGGCCGGATGCTTCTGAACGCCTCGGGACGGCTGGACCCCGAAGAGGCAACCTTCATCCCCGACAGCGAGAAGCCCAAGGTCGTCCGCGTGGCGCGCGTCTGGGTCGCGATCTATGCCGCGGTGATCGTGCTGGCCGTCGTCCTGCAGTCGATCCTGCCCCTGATGCTGGTCGGCCTGCCGCGCCTCTATGGCGCCTGGCATCACGTCATGACCGGCATCCTGCAACACGGCGGGCTGGCCGACAACGTCACCGACCACCGGCTGAACAGCCGCACCGTCCTGATGAACCCGGTCAGCCGGTTCATCTACTGGAACATGAACTACCACATCGAACACCACATGTTCCCGATGGTGCCCTACCATCGCCTGCCCGAACTGCACGCGAAGATCGCGCAGGACCTGCCCGCGCCCAGCCCCTCGATCCGGGCCGCCTACGCCGAGATGGTGCCGGTCCTCTTGCGGCAATTGCGCTATCAGGACGTGTTCCTGCGGCGCGACCTGCCGCCAACGGCGCGGCCCTACCGGGACGAATTTCACCAGGATGTGCCGGGGATGCCGGCGCAATAGAGGGAGGGGGGCGAGCAATGGGAACCTGGATAGATGCCTGCGGGACCGACGACATCGATGAAGAGGACGTGATCCGCTGGGACCACGACGGGCGCACCTATGCCCTGTATCACGCACCGGACGGCGGGTTCTTTGCCACCGATGGGCTTTGTACCCACGAACAGGTGCATCTGGCCGACGGGCTGGTGATGGATTTCGTCATCGAATGCCCGAAGCACAACGGCCAGTTCGACTATCGCACCGGCGAGACGAAACGCGCCCCGGTCTGCGTGAACCTCGCGACCTATCCCGTTCGGGTCGACGGCGGGCGCGTTCTGGTCGAGGTGCCCTGATGGCCTTCGGATTTTCTGCCCGCCACACGGTCGCCAGCCTGATGGCCGACCGCGGCGGCCCGCCCAGGGCGATGCTGCGGGTCGAGACACTGGACGAGGCCGCAGCGGCCGAGGCGGCGGGGGTGGACATGCTGTCGGTCCCGCCCGCGATGGTGCTGAACCCGCGGTTCCGCGAGGTGGCGCCGAACGCCTTCGCCTGCCCCGGCGAGAACTACTGGGAAATCGGGGGCACGGACGACTTCCTGCGCTGGGCCATGCCTTTGGTGAAGCATGGCGCGGACGCGGTCTATTGTTCGGGGTCGCTCGCCACGGTGCGGGCGCTTGCCGACCACGGCATCCCGGTCTGCGGTCATGTCGGGCTGATCCCTTCCAAGCGCACGTGGACAGGAGGGTATCGCGCGGTGGGCCGAACGCTCGACAGCGCGAAACGGGTCTGGGATCAGGTCCGCGCGCTGGAAGATGCCGGCGCTTTCGCCGCCGAGATCGAGGTGGTGCCCGCCGAAATCACGGCGGCCATCGCCGAGCGCACGACCCTGTTCCTCATCTCCATGGGGGCGGGGCATGCAGGGCACGCCCAATACCTGTTCGCAGACGATGTGCTGGGCCAGAACCGGGGCCATGTGCCGCGCCACGCCCGGATCTACGCCGATCTTGCCGCCGAACAGGACCGGCTGCAGG
>CAYYOE010000327.1:0-3790 GCA_964473055.1 uncultured Rhodobacterales bacterium
TGGCCGAGGCCAAGGTGCCCTACGACATCGTGCTGGAGATGGACGAGATCAACGAGGACTTCCCAGATACCGACGTGGCCATCGTCATCGGGTCGAACGACATCGTGAACCCGGCAGCACAGGAAGACCCCAACAGCCCCATCGCTGGCATGCCTGTTCTGGAGGTCTGGAAGGCGAAACAGGTCTTCGTGTCCAAGCGCGGCCAGGGCACCGGCTATTCCGGAATCGAGAACCCGCTGTTCTACAAGGACAACACACGGATGTTCTACGGTGACGCGAAGAAGTCGATCGACGCGCTGTTGCCGATGATCGACTGACGGTCCGTGGCGCACCCCGGGCGCGCTGCTGGCGTGAGAATGCCCAACTTTGGGCAAGTTTTCGCCGTTCGTCTGTGTAATCCGGGTGTGGTCGTGGTCTTTGCACGACGGAGTTGGCGATTGTGTCGGAAAATTACTATTTCTGCACGGATTGTTCGATATAGTGTCCAAATGCCGCACGATTTTCGGCTCCCTGGTGAAAGACGGATGGTAACGATGGCCCGACAGATTGCTCTTCTTGCAGTATTCCCGCTGGCACTTGCGGCCTGCGTTCCCGACCCCAAGTCCTTCGAGACAGAACCCGTGGTCGTCCAGACTTCGGTCGGGCCTGTGACCTGCCAGCTCTATACGGCCGAAATCGTCGCCTGGGACCGCGCCATCGATCGTCCCGAACGCATGTCGGTGGCTGAGGCCGATGCAATCTGCCAGGCCGAGGGTCGCCGCCAGGCCCTGCGGGCAAGGGCCGCGCCCTGACCTTGGCGGCCCGCCTGCCGACCGGATCGCCGGGGCACACCGTGGTGTACTGCTAACCTTTCGGTCTGGCTGGCTTTTCCGGTTTACAGTGTCGTCCGTCGCGCTAGGTTCCGAGCACCTGGCCCGAGGAAATGATGCCGCCGATCCCAGACCATCCGCTGCGCTATGCGCTGTCGAACGAGTTGCACGCCCGACCGTTCCCCTCGCTCGAGGCGCCGGGGCGGGCCGCCTTTGTCGCCATCAAGCAGCCGCAGGACGCCGCCCGCCGCGATCGCGACGCGGACCGTGCGCATCTGATTGCGCTCCTGGACCGGCACGGTGCCCCGCATCCCCAGCCCGGCGCCACGCACTATTCGGCCCAGTTGGGCAAGCACCTTCTGAAATGGGAAAGCCATACCGAGTTCGTCACCTACACGCTGTTCGGCAACGGCGTGGCCGAGCGCCCATTCGACGCCCAGACCTTTGCGATGTTCCCGGAAGAGTGGCTCGCCCAGGCGCCCGGGCTGCGCGTGACCTCCGCCCTGATCCGGATCGAGCCGCATCGCGAGGACACGGTGATCAAGGCCAAGCTGGATGAGTGGTTCGTGCCGGAAAGTCTGGCGGTCTCGACCGTGGTGGACGGCAGCGCCGTCATCGCGGGCGACTTCCGGATCGACCCGGCGGGGCATGTCCGCTTCGCCATCTTCGCCAGCCCCGGCACGGATTCGCGGCGTCTTGGCCGGATCGTCCAGCGCCTCGCCGAGATCGAGACCTACAAGTCGATGTCGATGCTGGGCCTTGCCCGGGCCCGTGAAATCGGGGCGCGGCTGGGCAAGCTTGACGCGCCCCTGTCCGGCATCGTGTCGGACATGTGCGGCGACGTGCAAAGCCCCGAGGCGACGTTGCAGGGCCTTCTTTCGATCTCTGCGGAACTGGAGAACCTGATCGCCCAGTCCACCTTTCGCTTCGGCGCCACCGGCGCCTACGAGGCCCTTGTGAACCAGCGCATCGACGTCCTGCGCGAAGAGCGGTTCGAGAGTCGCCAGACCTTCGGTGAATTCATGATGCGCCGGTTCGATCCGGCCATGCGCACGGTCAAGTCGACGCAGGGCCGTCTGCACGGCATGGCCGAGGCCGCGCAGCGGGCGGGCGAGTTGCTGCGCACCCGCGTCGATGTCGAACGCAGCGCGCAGAACCAGAAGTTGCTGGAGAGCATGGACCGCCGGGCCGATTTGCAGCTGCGCCTGCAGAAGACGGTCGAGGGGCTGTCTGTCGTGGCCATCAGCTATTACGCCATGAACCTTGTGGCCTACCTCGTCTATCCGCTGTCCGACCCCTTCGAGATCCCGCGCGGCTATATCACCGCGGCGCTTGTGCCGCTGGTGGTGGGTGCGGTCTGGCTGACCCTGCGGCGCCTCCGTCGCGCGGTGGAGTAGGGCACGCGCTCAGCGCCCCCGGATCCGCGGGTCGAGCGCATCGCGCAGCCCGTCGCCGATGTAGTTGACAGACAACACCAGTGCAGACAGGGCGATGGCCGGCCACAGGACCCGCTCGGGGTTGAGGTTGATGAAGGCCATCCCGTCGTTCAGCAACCGCCCCCAGGTCGGGAAGTCGGGTGGAAAGCCGAGACCGAGAAACGACAGCGCCGATTCCGTGATCACCGCGTTCGCCACCCCGAGGGTTGCCGAAACCATGATCGGTGACAGCACGTTTGGCAGGACATGCCGGGTGATGATCCGGCGCGGCGGTGTGCCGATGGATCGCGCGGCCAGCACGAATTCACGTTCCTTCAGCGCCAGCACGTCGCCGCGCACGATGCGGGCGGTCTGCATCCAGCTGGTCACGCCGATGGCCACCACGATCAGGATGAAGATGCCCCCTTCGGGCCCGAAGCGCATGACCAGCGGTTCGCGGAACAGCATCACCATCAGCAGGAGCAGGGGCAGAAGGGGCAGGGCCAGGAACAGGTCGGTCGTGCGCATCAAGAGGCCGTCGAGGCGCCGGAAGTAGCCGGCCAGCACGCCGACCAGCGTGCCGAGGAGGATCGACAGCGCCATGGCCGTCAGACCGACCAGCAGTGTGGTCTGGCCGCCCACGAACAGCCGCGCCAGCATGTCGCGGCCCAGTTGGTCGGTCCCCAGCGGATGAGCCAGGCTGGGGGGGCGTCCGCGTGCGCGGATGTCGATGAAACCCGGGTCGACCGTCCAGACATAGGGGCCGAGGAACACGCCAGCCAGGATCAGCAGGAACACGACCGAACCGGCAAGCGCCCCCTTGTGGGTCCGAAACTGGTCCCAGACGTCCCACCACTGGCTGCGCGCGGGCTTTACGCGGGTGATGGCGGGGGCCTGCTCCGGGGATTGAGGGGGGGCGTTCACCGGCGCGTCAGTCATAGCGGATCCTCGGGTCGAGCAAGCCGTACAGGACGTCGGCGATCAGGTTGAACAGCACGATCAGCACCGCGAAGATGAACGAGATCGTCAGCACCATCGGCGCGTCGTTGCCCTGGATCGACAACAGCAGTTGCTGCCCCAACCCGTTCACCTTGAACACGTTCTCGGTGATGATTGCCCCGGTGAACACGCCCGGCACCCCGAGCGCAATCACCGTCACCACCGGGATCAGCGAATTGCGCAGGACGTGGCGCAGGACCACGACGCGTTCGGTCATGCCCTTGGCGCGGGCGGTGCGCACATAATCCTGGGTCAGGTTGTCCAGCATCGAGGCGCGCATGAACCGGCTGATCTGGGCGGCGTTATAAAGCGCCAGAACGAAGACCGGCATGACCATCTGCCGGACCTGGCGCAGGAAGCTGTCCCAGTCGGTCACGCGCAGCGTGGTGTCGTAGATCGAGGGGAACCAGCCCAGCCAGACCGAAAAGACGATGATCAGCAGCACGCCGGTTACGAACACCGGCACGGAAAAGCCCACCATGGCGATGAATGTGCCCACCTGGTCGAACACCGAATACTGCTTGTAGGCCGAGATGATGCCGATGGGGATCGCCAGGATCACACCCA
>CAYYOE010000328.1:0-1557 GCA_964473055.1 uncultured Rhodobacterales bacterium
TTCTTGTGCCGAACGACCTGGTAAAGCGCATCGCCGAGGCGTCCTTCGGCTGCACGGTGACGGGCGACACGGTGGTGCTGCCGGGAATCCTCAGCCGCAAGAAGCAGATCATCCCGGCGCTGAAGCTGTGACGCAGATCGTCGCGCGGCTGGCCGATATCGCGGACGGCTACGACGCGCTGTTCTGCGACCTCTGGGGGTGCCTGCACAACGGGATCCGGCCCTTCCCGGCAGCGGTCGCGGCGCTGCAGGCCTTTCGTTCGCAGGGCGGCACGGTTGTGCTGCTGACCAATGCGCCGCGCCCGCGGGTGCATATTGAACGGCAGCTCGACGGCCTGGGCGTGCCGCGCGATGCCTGGGATACCATCGCCACCAGTGGCGACGCGGCGCGGCTGGCGGCGTTCCGCGGCGTGGTCGGCGAGAGGGTTTGGTTCATGGGCGAAGACCGCGACCTGTCGTTCTTCGATCCCATGAAGATCGTGACCGACGCGGTGGGGCTGACCCGGGTGCCCCTGGCCGAGGCCGATGGGATCATCTGCTGTGGTCCCTTCGACCCCAAGGCAGACCCGTCCGTGCTGCGGCCCGACCTGCTGCTGGCCAAGACGCGGGGTCTGAAACTGCTCTGCGCCAACCCCGATATCGTGGTGGACCGGGGCGACAGCCGCGAATGGTGCGCGGGCGCGGTGGCGCAGCTCTACACCGAGATGGGGGGCGAGAGCCTGTATTTCGGCAAGCCCCACCCGCCGGTCTATGACCTGGCCCGCCGCCGGCTGGCCGCGCTGGGGCGCGATGTCGAGGACGCGCGCATCCTGGCCGTGGGCGACGGAATCGGCACCGATGTTCAGGGCGCCGTGGGCGAAGGGCTGGACTGCCTGTTCGTCACAGGGGGCCTGGCGGCGGCCGAAACCGGCACCGGTCCCGGACC
Source organism: uncultured Rhodobacterales bacterium (assembly GCA_964473055.1). Classification (GTDB taxonomy): domain Bacteria; phylum Pseudomonadota; class Alphaproteobacteria; order Rhodobacterales; family Rhodobacteraceae; genus UBA996. The sequence continues at coordinate 925 of CAYYOE010000328.1, forward strand.
TGAGGGCCAGCCCGACCCTGCGCGGCTGTCAGCGTTCCTGGATGCGGCACAGATGGCCCCGTCGCACGCGATCGGTTACCTGCGCTGACAGGAATGCTGCGACCGCAAAGGCAATCAAGTTTCAATTCCAGATCGGATGGAGTATGAAACTTGCGCACCCGATTCATCGGGGGCGGAGGACAGGCCATGCTCGACAACATGCCCCGCGGCACGATCTGCATCGAGGATATCGAGATCGGGATGACCCGCGACCTGCGGAAAACCGTGACCGACCGCGATATCGAGCTGTTCGCCGAGGTCTCGACCGACCGCAACCCGGTGCATCTGGACGACGACTACGCCCGCGACACGATCTTCGAGGGCCGGATCGCGCACGGGATGCTGACAGCGGGGCTGATATCGGCGGTGATCGGGGAACAGTTGCCGGGCCACGGGTCGGTCTATCTGGGCCAGAGCCTGAAGTTCCTCGCGCCCGTTCGCCCCGGGGATACGGTGCATGCGCAGGTGACGGTGACGGCAATCGACCATGCGAAGCGCCGGGTCACGCTTGACTGCGCCTGTTCGGTGCGCGACAGGGTCGTCCTGAAGGGCGAGGCGCTGGTTCTGGCGCCAAGCCGCAAGTTCGACTGACCG
>CAYYOE010000328.1:1657-3786 GCA_964473055.1 uncultured Rhodobacterales bacterium
GACTGGACGGGCCTGCCCGCCGCTGCCCGGGGCGCCTCGGCTGCCATCGGCAATTTCGACGGGGTGCACCTGGGCCATCGCGCGGTGATCGAGTTGGCCCGGCCGCACGGGCCGCTGGCCGTCCTGACCTTCGAGCCGCATCCGCGCGAGGTCTTTGCCCCCGAGGCCCCCCCGTTCCGCCTGATGAACGCCGGCGCGCGCGCCCATCGGCTGGAGAAGCTGGGGGTGGAGTCGCTGTTCGAACTGCCCTTCGACGCGCGGCTGGCGGGCATGTCGCCCGAGGTCTTTGCCCGCGACGTGATCGCGGATGGCCTGGGATTGCGCCATGTGGTGGTCGGCGCCGATTTCTGCTTCGGCAAGGGCAGGTCAGGCAAGGCGGCCGATCTCGTGACGCTGGGCACGGCGCTCGGGTTCGGCGTCACGGTGGCCGATCTGGTATCCGAGGGCGGGGCGGAAGTGTCCTCGACCGCGATCCGCGCGGCCCTGACGGACGGACGCCCGCGCGATGCGGCCGCGATGCTGGGCCATTGGCACCGGATCGAGGGCCCTGTCCTGCACGGCGACAAGCGCGGGCGTGACCTGGGCTATCCGACGGCGAACATGGGGCTTTCGGGGCTGCATGTGCCGCGCCACGGGATCTATGCGGTGCTGGTCGATGTGCTGGATGGCCCGCACGCGGGGACCTGCCACGGTGTCGCGTCGATGGGCATCCGGCCGATGTTCCAGCAGGCGCAACCCACGCTCGAGGTCCACCTGTTCGACTTTGCCGGCGATCTTTATGGCACGACGTTGTCGGTCGCGCTGGTGGAGTGGCAGCGGGACGAGGCGCGGTTCGACGACCTTGGCGCGCTGGTGGCGCAGATGGACGCCGACAGCGCCCGCGCCCGGGCCGTGCTCGCGGCGCTGTAGGGCAGGCGGGGGCGCCGCCCCCGCACCCCCGAGGTATTTGTGCAAGGATGAAGGCGAGGGCGCGATGCCTGCCCTTCCCTTTGGCGCGCTGGCCGCTAGGGTCGGTGCAATGACAGCCGATGGACCGCCTTCGCCCGACCTGCGCCCCCGCTTCTGGGAGCGCGTCCCCATGGCCGAGATGACCGAGCCGGAGTGGGAGGCGCTGTGCGACGGCTGCGGCAAGTGCTGCCTGAACAAGCTGGAGGACGAGGACACGGGCGAGGTGGCGCTGACGCGCGTGGCCTGCCGCCTGTTCGACGATGCCAGTTGCCGCTGCTCGCGCTATGCCACGCGGCACGAGTATGTGCCTGAATGTATCCGGCTCAGTCCCGCGACCCTCCCGCAGCACCTGTACTGGCTGCCCGCGACCTGTGCCTATCGTCTGGTCTGGGAAGGCCGCGCCTTGCCCGACTGGCACCATCTGCGGTCCGGCGACCGGCAGGCGGTGCACCGGGCAGGTGTCAGCGTGCAGGGCATGACCCTTTCCGAATGGGATGTCGCCGAAGACGACTGGGAAGACCACATCATCGAGGAACCAGGCGCATGATGTTCGCCTCTGACAACACGTCCGGCGCGCACCCCGCGATCATGGCGGCCGTCGCCGCCGCGAACGCGGACTATGCCGTGTCCTACGGCGCAGATCCGTGGATGGACGAGGTGCGCGACGAGGTCCGCCGCACCTTCGAGGCGCCCGAGGCGGCGGTGTATCTTGTGGCCACGGGAACCGCGGCGAATGCGCTGGCGCTGGCCAGCTTTTGCCCGCCCTGGGCGGCGGTCTACTGCCATCGCAATTCCCATGTGGAAGAGGACGAATGCGGCGCGCCCGAGTTCTATACGGGCGGGGCGAAACTGGTGCTGGTGGACGGCGACCATGCGCGGATGTCCCCCGAAGGCCTGTCCCGCGCGCTGGAGTTTGCGGCGCGGGCGGGGGTGCACAACGTGCAGAAGGGCATGGTGACGCTGACCAATGCCACCGAGAACGGCACGATCTACACCCCCGCGCAGGTGGCGGAACTGGCGGGCATTGCCCGGGCGCAGGGCCTGCCGGTGCATATGGACGGCGCGCGCTTTGCCAACGCCCTGGTGACTGCAGGCGGCACGCCCGCCGAGATGACCTGGCGCGCGGGGGTCGACGTGCTGTCCTTCGGGGGCACGAAGAACGGCTGCCTGGGCGTCGAGGC
>CAYYOE010000329.1:0-3773 GCA_964473055.1 uncultured Rhodobacterales bacterium
TGACGAACAGAACCGCACAGAGAAACATCGCCAGCGGCAGCCCCTGCCCGCGCACCCGACCCCACATCACCACGGCCGCGATCAGGAAGGCGGCATTGGTGACGGCATTCACCGGCTCGGACCAGAAACTGGCGTCCGTGCGTTCGCAATAGGCGTTGATCGCCCGGTTCCACGTTTCCTGGTCCATGGATTTTTCCTGCCCTGCCCGTATGATCCCTGCGTAACCTAGGGAGGCGCGCATGAAAATCACCTGGCTGGGGCATTCCGGCTTTCGCATCGAGATCGCGGGCGCCGTCCTGCTGGTCGACCCCTGGCTGACCGGCAACCCGGTGTTCCCCGCCGACCGCCGCGCCGAAGCGCTTGCGGGCGCCACGCATATCCTGCTGACGCACGGTCACGGCGATCATGCCGGCGAAGCCGCCGCGATCGCCCAGGCCACCGGCGCCCCGATTGTCTGCGGCCACGAACTGTCCGAGATCTTCGAGGCCGACGGACTGACCGTCACCGGTTTCGGCCGTGGTGGCACGGTCGACCTTGCCGGGGCGAAGGTGACGATGGTGGCCGCAAGCCACTCCGCCTCCGTCGATTTCCGGGGCGGTATCCTGCCAGCGGGGTCCGAGGCGGGCTTCATGATCGCGGGCGAGGGTCACACGATCTACGTCACGGGCGACACCGACATCATGGCCGACATGGAATGGATGGGCGAATACCATCGCCCCGATATCGGCATCCTGTGCTGCGGCGGGCACTACACCATGGACATCGACCGCGCCGCCTGGGCCGCGAAGCGATACTTCGACTTCAAGGTGGTGATCCCCTGCCACTACCGCACCTTCCCGCTGCTGGCGCAGTCGGCCGACCCCCTGCGCGCCGCCCTGCCCGGCGTGGACGTGCGCACGCCCGAGGTGATGGAGGCGATCACCCTGTAGGACGGCCGGTCTGGCACCGGCATGCCGACAAGGACAGAGGGCGGCGGATGGCCGCGGACTGCCGCAGCACCGCCGGTGGTCTGCACTTTATGGCGTCAGGTCGGACGACGATTGAACGCGCGCTGACATCACCAAAGCGGCTGGCCGATGGGGCGGCCATCCGCTGCCCGGGCCGCTTCGCGGCTGTTCCGGGCGGAGTGCGCCGTTCAACCGACGTATCGCAGCGGGTCTGCGACACGCCAAGGATCCGCATCGGGCAGTTTGGCGCAGAAACCCTAACCCGCGTCCGTCCGCCCCCGCCGGTCGTGGCGCAGGTTCGCGAAGAGCACATGGTTGCGCCAGCGCCCCGCGATCTGCAGGTAGCTTTGCGCGACGCCTTCGTACTTGAAGCCGGTCTTTTCGAGGACACCCCGGCTGGCGGCATTCTCCGGCAGGCACGCGGCCTCGATCCGGCTGAGGTCCATGGCGGTGAAGGCGTGGTGGACGACGGCCGCGATCGCCTCGCGCATGAACCCCTGCCGGGTATGATCGGACCCGATCCAGTAGCCCAGAGTCGCCGCCTGCGCGGGTCCGCGCCGGATGTTGTCCAGCGTGATCGCACCGATCAGATGCGACCCCTCGCGCCTGATCAGGAACAGCGGCAACGCCGTGCCCTGCCCGATGGCGCGCGATGCCCAGTAGACCCGGTTGGTGAAGGCCCGGCGGCTAAGGTGATCCTCGGCCCAGGCAGGTTCCCAGGGCTTCAGGAATTCGGCAGATCCGGCGCGCAGGTCGGACCAGTCCCGGAAATCCGAATGCTGGGGCGGCCTCAGCGTCAGACGCTCGGTCTCCAGCCTCAGCCGCCGCCGGGAGAGGAACATCAGGCCGCCAGCCTGTCGCGGAACGCCTCCAGCGTGGGGGCGCGGTCCACCGGACCGTAGAACGTCAGGGCGGGCACGGACCCGGCCAGCCGCGCACCGAAATCGGCGACATCGCGCAGGGTGACCGCGTCGATGCGGCCCACGATCTCGTCGATCTGCGGAACCCGGCCCCAGATCGCCACGTTGCGCGCGAGGCGTTCGGCACGCGATGACGGGCTTTCCAGTCCCATCAGCAGCCCAGCCTTCATCTGGGCCCGCGCCCGCGCCAGTTCGGCCGGGGTCATCATGTCGGCGGCGCGGCGGATCTCGTCCGCTGTCAGCTCGGACAACGCGCCGATATCCTCGGCGCTGGTGCCCGCATAGATCGTCACCGTCCCGGTGTCGATGTAGGACCCGGCCTGCGCGAAGATCGTGTAGCACAGGCCGCGCTTTTCACGCGCTTCCTGGAACAGGCGGGACGACATTCCGCCCCCCATGGCCGTCGCCCAGATCTGCGCGGCATGGACCGCGTCATCCCGGATACCCGGCGCCTCGAAGGCCAGCGCCAGATGCGCCTGCTCCAGCGTCTTCCGCTCGCGCCGCTCGCCCCCCTGGAACCGCGCAGGCGACAGCCGTTCGGCGCCGCGGGGGTCAAGGTGGCCCATCAGACGCTCGGCCTGCCGCAGGATGGCGTCATGGTCCACCGCCCCCGCCGCCGACAGGATCAGCCGTTCGGGGCCATAATGCGCCGCGGTGAACGCGCGGAAATCTTCGCGTGCAAACGCCGACACACGTTCGGCGGGGCCCAGGATGGTGCGGCCGATGGACTGGCCCGGATAGCTGACTTCCTGCAACCAGTCGAAGATGATGTCGTCGGGCGTGTCCAATGCCTGCCCGATCTCCTGCAGGATCACGCCGCGTTCCACCTCGATCTCGTAGACATCGAACACCGGGTTCAGCACGATGTCGGCCACGACGTCCAGCGCGAGGCCGACATCGGCCTCCAGCACGCGGGCATAATAGGCGGTCATCTCGCGCCCGGTGTAGGCATTGATATACCCGCCCACGTCCTCGATCGCCTCGGCGATCTCCAGCGCGCTGCGGCGTTCGGTGCCCTTGAACGCCATGTGCTCCAGAAAATGCGCGATCCCGTTCTGCTCGGTGGCCTCGTGGCGCCCCCCCGCCATGACCCACAGCCCGACCGAGGCCGATTTCAGGCCGGGCATGGCCTCTGTCACGACGCGCAGGCCGTTGGAAAGGGTATCGAATCGGACAGTCACCGTGTGCGACGCTCCCGGATCAGGGTCTCGATGGCGGTCAGGTCGTTTCGCACTTCCGTCACGCGCTCGGACCGTTGATAGAGATCGGCCATGCGGGATGGAAGGGGGGGGCGCAGGCCCGTTGCAGCCTCGACCGCGTCGGGGAATTTCGCGGGATGGGCGGTAGCAAGCGTGACCATCGGGATGCCCGGGCGCAGGTGCCGTTCCGCCACATGCACGCCCACGGCGGAATGCGGGCACAACATCTCGCCCGTCGCAGCCAGCGTGCGCGCGATGGTGGCCTGTGTCGCCCCCTCGTCCGCCATGCCGGACGCGAAGTCGGCCTGCAGCGTGGCCAGGGTCGCTGGCGCCAGGGTAAACCCGCCCGACTGCTTCAGCGAGGCCATCATGGCCGTGACCGCAGCCGCATCGCCCCCGGTCGCCAGATACAGCGCGCGCTCGAAATTCGACGACACCTCGATGTCCATCGACGGGCTTATCGTGGCATGAACCCCTGCCTTGCGATGTTCGCCCGTGGCCAGCGTGCGGTGCAGGATGTCGTTGCGGTTGGTGGCGATCACCAGGCGCCCCAGCGTCAGCCCCATCCGCTTGGCGACCAGCGCCGCGAAGATGTCGCCGAAGTTGCCCGTGGGCACGGTCACGTCGACCACCCGGTGCGGCGCCCCCAGCGCGGTCGCCGCAGTGAAGTAATACACCACCTGCGCCAGTACCCGCGCCCAGTTGAT
>CAYYOE010000330.1:0-3772 GCA_964473055.1 uncultured Rhodobacterales bacterium
GCCATGATCACCGCCCTGACCGGCCGCCGCCGGTTTTCCGACCTGTCCGAGCGCGAGGTACTGGCGCTGGCGATTTCGTCCGAGGAGGACGACGCCGCGATCTATCGCACCTATGCCGAGCGGCTGCGGGCAGAATATCCCGCGAGTGCCGCCGTGTTCGAGGGGATGGCGGCCGAGGAGGATGGCCACCGCCAGCGCCTGATCGAGATGCACAAGCGCCGGTTCGGCGACACGATCCCGCTGATCCGGCGCGAGCATGTGGCGGGGTTCCATGCGCGTCGTCCGGTCTGGCTGGTCGAGAACCTGTCGCTGGAGACGATCCGCGGCGAGGCCGAAGCGATGGAGCGGCAGGCCGAGCGGTTCTATCGCCTGGCGGCGCAGTCCACGACCGATGCCGATACACGCAAGTTGCTGGGCACGCTGGCCGCGGCCGAGGCCGGGCACGAGGCCAAGGCCGAACGGCTGGTGGCCGAGCATCTGGGCGAGGACGCGAAGGGGGCCGAGGACCAGGCGGCCAAGCGGCAGTTCCTGCTGACCTGGGTGCAGCCGGGACTGGCGGGGCTGATGGACGGCTCTGTCAGCACGCTGGCACCGATCTTCGCCACGGCCTTTGCCACGCAGGACACGCATACGACGTTCCTTGTGGGGCTGGCCGCGTCGGTGGGCGCGGGGATTTCCATGGGCTTCACCGAAGCCGCCAGTGATGACGGCGTGCTGTCGGGGCGCGGATCGCCGGTGAAGCGGGGGATTGCTGCGGGTGTCATGACCACGATCGGCGGGCTGGGGCATGCGCTGCCATACCTGATTACCGATTTCTGGACGGCCACGGTCATCGCCATTGCGGTCGTGTTCGTCGAACTTTGGGCGATCGTATGGATCCAGAACCGGTTCATGCAGACCCCGTTCCTGCGCGCCACGTTCCAGGTGGTGCTGGGCGGTGCGCTGGTGTTCGCGGCGGGGGCGTTGATCGGGGCGGGATAGGATCAGTCGCCCCAGCCGTCGGCCTGCATTTCCGTCAGGCGACTGGCGGTGCGTTCGAATTCGAAGCTGCCTTCGCCTTCCATGTACAGCCGGTCGGGCACGTCGGCGGCGGTGGCGATCAGGCGCACGCGCCCCTCGTAGAGTGCGTCGATGAGCGTCACGAAGCGGCGGGCCGGGTTGTAGTTCTCGGACGACAGGCGGGGGATGTCGGTCAGGACCAGCACCCGGACCGCTTCGGCGATGGCGAGGTAGTCGGCGGGGCCCAGTGCGCGGCCGCAGAGATCCCAGAAGGTCGCGCGGGCGACGCCGTTGGCGGCTTCGGGCAGCACCACGTCACGGCCCTGCACCCGCAGGGTCAGGGGAGCGACCGGGGTGCCGCGGGTCAGATCCTGCCAGAGCGCCTGCGCGCCTGCCGTCGCCGATGTGTCGTTCGGGCTGAAATAGACCCTTTGACCGCGGATCCGGTCCTGCCGATAGTCGGTGGGCGAGGCGAGGTGGTGCACGACCATCCGCGCCCTCAGCAGCGCGATGAAGGGCAGGAACAGCGCACGGTTCAGCCCGTCCTTGTAGAGGTCGTCAGGCGGGCGGTTCGAAGTTGTCACCACCACCACGCCTGCATCCATCAGCATCTGGAACAGGCGGCCCACGATCATCGCGTCGGTGATGTCGGTGATCTGCATTTCGTCGAGCGCGAGCACCTTGAGCCCCTCGGCCAGGCCCTTGCCCACGGGGGCCAGCGCGTCATCGACGCCCCGGGCCCGCGCGGCGTTCATGCGGGCGTGCACGTCCTGCATGAAGGCGTGGAAGTGGACGCGGCGGATGCGCTGGTCGAGCGAGCCCGCGAACAGGTCCATCACCATCGACTTGCCGCGCCCGACGCCCCCCCACAGATACAGGCCCTTGGGCGGGTCAGGCGGTTTACGGAAGAAGGTGGACAGCGTGCGCGGCAGGGGTGGCGCTGCAGCCCAGGCGCGGATCGTGTCGAGGTGGGGAAGGACAGCGCGCTGGGCTGCGTCGTCGGCGATCTGGCCCGAGGCGACCCGGGCGCGGTAGAGATCGGAGACGGTCGTCGGCATGGCAATGTTCCCGGGCGCGCCCCTGCATAAGCCGCGGTGATGGTCGGCCACAAGAAGCCTGAATTGACGCCCCCGCCGGAAGCGCGCAGATGTGGGCCGCAACACTGCCCGAGCCCTGCCATGACCGTGACCGCCCCGACCCGCGCCGCCCTGATCACCCCCGTTCTTGTGGCGGGCTGCGTCATCATCCTGGTGAGTTTCGCCGTCCGGGCGAGCTTTGGCGTGTTCCAGATCCCGATCGCGCAGGATCTGGGCTGGCTGCGGGCCGATTTCTCGCTGGCGCTGGCGATCCAGAACCTGGCCTGGGGCATTGCCACGCCGATCTTCGGCGCGCTGGCGGAACGGATCGGCGACCGGCGGGCGGTGGTGGTGGGCGCGCTGCTGTATGCGGCGGGGCTGGTGGCGTCGTCCTTCGCCCTGACGCCGGGAGCGCACCAGTGGCTGGGCATCGTGATCGGGTTCGGCATCGCGGGCACTGGATTCGGCGTGATCCTGGCGGTGGTGGGCCGCACCGCGGCACCCGAGCATCGGTCGATGGCGCTGGCCATTGCCACGGCGGCGGGATCGGCGGGGCAGGTGGTGGGCGCGCCCGTTGCCGAATGGCTGCTGGGGATGATGGCCTGGCCGCAGGTGTTCATGGTCTTTGCCGCGGCGATTCTGGCGACGCTGGTGATGCTGCCACTGATGCGCACGCCTGCGCCTGCGTCGAAGGCGGAACTGGAAGCGAGCCTTGGCCAGACCCTCGTGCTGGCATTCCGCGACCCCAGCTATGCGCTGATCTTCCTGGGGTTCTTTTCCTGCGGCTACCAGCTGGCCTTCATCACCGCGCATTTCCCGGCCTTCATCACCGAGGCTTGTGCCGCGATAGACCCTACCGGAACGCTGGCGAGCCTCGGGATCAATTCCACATCGGCGCTGGGGGCGGTGTCGATCTCGGTCATCGGGCTGATGAACATCGCGGGCACACTGGCCGCGGGCTGGGCGGGCAAGCGGTTCAGCCGCAAGTATCTGCTGGCGGGCATCTATGCGGCGCGCACGGTAGCGGCGGGGCTGTTCATCGCGCTGCCGATGACGCCGGCGACGGTTCTGATCTTCTCGGCCGTCATGGGGGCGCTGTGGCTGGCGACGGTGCCGCTGACGTCCGGCCTTGTCGCCCACATCTACGGCATCCGGCACATGGGCACGCTTTATGGCTTTGTCTTCCTCAGCCACCAGATCGGCGGGTTCCTGGGCGTGTGGCTGGGCGGGCGGCTGTACGACACCACGGGGGGCTATGACCTGGTGTGGTGGATCGGGGTGGGCGTGGGCGCGTTCTCTGCGCTGGTGCACCTGCCGATCCGCGAAGCGCCGCTGTCGGGGCGTGGTGGCGGCGGGGGCACGCTTCAACCGGCCTGATTGGCGCCTTGGGCCTGCCAGCACTCGAGGATATGGCGCGCGGTCATCAAGTCCAGGTGCGCGCCGCCGCCGTTCTTGAACAGGGTGATTTCCTCGGGCGCGTTCCGCCGGAACAGACCCTGTTTCAGGTCGTAGTAGTCGGCCACCACAGAATCCGGCGCGATAACGCCGCGCGCGAGCGGATCGCGCAACTCGCCGATGTGGTCGAGGGTGGTGGCGCGGCTGTCCACGAACAGGCGGGCGCGGGTCAGGGCGATATCGTCGGCCTCGCGCATGTCGGACCGGTAGGCGCCGATCAGGTCGATGTGCTGGCCGGGGCG
>CAYYOE010000331.1:0-1622 GCA_964473055.1 uncultured Rhodobacterales bacterium
GCCTCCATCACATGCTCGGCCATCGGCAGGTTTCCCCGCGCGGCGTAGCTGGCGTAGAAATCCAGATCCCCCCCGAACACGAGGCCCCCCTTGTCGGACTGGCTGATGTAGAAATGCCCCATTCCGAAGCTCACCACATGGTCGATGACGGGCTTCAGCCCTTCGGTCACGAAGGCTTGCAGGATATGGCTTTCGACCGGCAGACGCAGTCCGGCCATCGCGGCGACCTGGCTTGACCGTCCGGCAACCACGATGCCCACCCGCTTTGCGCGGATCGCGCCGCGGGTCGTCTGCACCCCGACGACACGGCCATTGTGAATGTCGATGCCCGTCACTTCGCAGTTCTGCACCAGATCGACCCCGCGGGAATCGGCCGCCCGCGCATAGCCCCAGGCGACCGCATCGTGCCGGGCCGTGCCGCCGCGCGGGTGCAGAAGGCCGCCATGGATCGGGAAGCGGATGTTGTCGAAATCGAGGTAGGGCAGGTGCCGGCGCACGCCGTCGCGGTCCAGAAGAACGGCATCATCGCCCTGTGCGATCATCGCATTGCCGCGCCGCACGAAGGCGTCGCGCTGGCCGTCGGAATGGAACAGGTTGATCAGGCCGCGCTGCGAATGCATCACGTTGAAGTTCAGGTCGGCTTCCAGTCCTTCCCACAACTTCAGGGAATGGCTGTAGAATTCCTGGTTTCCCGGAAGAAAGTAGTTCGCCCGCACGATCGTCGTATTGCGGCCCACGTTGCCCTGGCCGAGCGCCCCCTTTTCAAGCACCGCGACATCGGTCAGCCCGTGGTTCTTCGCCAGATACCAGGCGGTCGCCAGTCCGTGCCCGCCGCCGCCGATGATGACGGTGTCGTACTCGGCCTTCGGGGTGGGGTCGCGCCAGGCCGGGCGCCAGCCGCGGTTGCCTGTCAGCCCCTCGGCGATCACCTTCAGACCGGAATAGCGCATCTGTCCCCCTGTCACCCGTCCCGGCAAAGTGCGACTCGAAGGGATACCGGGTAGGGCGCGGATGCAAGCCCGACCGCGACCTGAACGGCGCTTCCCGTGTCGAATCCCGACGCCCGGCACAGGCGATTCGTGGCCCACCGGGAAACAATCTGCGCGACTTGGACGGAATAGTCCCGGACCACGGAGCGATGCCCGCGCGCTTTCGCACCGGCGCCCAACTTTCGCCAGAAACCGGGGTATGACTGCGACATTGAAGACGCCTGCTGGGGGCGGGGTGTGTGGTGCGGCGGAACGGCTTGCGAGCCGTTGCTGGAGGGTTTGTGGGATGACATTCGGATTGCAGCAGGTTGGCCGACCCGGAAGATCGGCAGGTTCTGCCCATTCCCGGCAGGATGCAGCGCCTCCGCGACTTGCCCTGCGCGACCTTGTAGCCCGCTACCGGCGTGCCGAGGACGGCGCGCTGATGGTGTTCTCGCTCTACATCTTCGTGATCATGGTGATGGTCGCGGGCGTTGCCGTCGACATGATGTGGTTCGAATCGCGCCGCGCCACGCTGCAGGCGACGCTCGACCGCGCCATTCTGGCCGCCGCCGACCTGAACCAGACCCTCGACCCCGAAGCGGTGGTCGAGGATTACTTCACCAAGGCCGGCCTGCGCGATTTCCTGATCGA
>CAYYOE010000331.1:1722-3765 GCA_964473055.1 uncultured Rhodobacterales bacterium
CTCACCACGACCACGGCGCTGCCGCAGTCGGGCCACTTCGACCCGTTCACCAACTGGAACCAGAACAACCTGATCTGGGAACACGTCGTCTGCCCGACGTCGCCCACGCGTGAGATCATTCCCTTCTCGTCGAACCCGGGCGACCTGCAGGACTACGTGAATGACCTGGTCGCCGGCGGGGCGACGTCGATCGACCTGGGCACCAAGTGGGGGGCAGCGCTGCTGGACCCATCGGCACGTTCGGTCGTGTCAAGCCTGATCGCAGACGGTCATGTGTCACCCGCCTTCGATGGACGGCCTTTCGACTATGGCGAAGAGAACGTCATGAAGGTGCTTGTCCTCATGACCGATGGCGAGAACACGCAGACGCCGTTCATCAACGCCAACCGCCGCAACCAGTTGTCCGGCGTCTGGCGCTGGCAGAGCGCAACGAACCCCAATGACGTGCGCTGGTCGGTGGACAGCCCAGAAGGCAACAACGTCGACCGCGACGGCGATGGGCGCCGGAACGAGCGCTATTTCCACCCGACGAATACGGGGCAGAATCGCTGGACCAACAGCATCATCGGCGGCACGACCGGCAGCAACCCGGCGGTCCAGCTGACCTACCAGGAAATCTGGGCGATGATGCCGGTGCGCAAGTGGGCCTACGACTTCTACTACCGCCAGCGCAATGTCGCCAACGACTACTGGAACGCCGTGAACTCGGTCTACACGGAGATCACGAACAATGCCCCGACCTATGCCAAGGACGTCCGCCTGCAGCAGGTCTGCACCGCGGCCAAGAACCAGGGCATCATCATCTTCGCCATCGGCTTCGAGGTCGAGGATCGGTCGGCAGACGTGATGCGCACCTGTGCGTCGTCGCCCAACCACTTCTTCAGGGTGGCCAACACCGAGATCTACGACGCCTTCCGGTCGATTGCGTCCACAATCAACCGGCTGAGGCTGACGCAATGACCTGTCGCCTGACATCCCGGATGGCGCGGCGGTTCCGCCGCGCTGCCAATGCCGAGGACGGGAATGCGTCGGTCGAGTTCGTGTTCCTGTTTCCGCTGTTCGTGGTGTTGCTGATCTCGGCCATCGAATCCGGCCTGATGACCATGCGCTATGTCTGGCTGGACCGGGCGGTGGACCTGACGGTGCGCGACCTGAGGCTTGGCAACCTCGATCTGACCAGCCCGGACGCCGCGACGAACCATGACCTGGTCAAGAACCAGATTTGCGGCCAGGGCGCGCTGTTGCTGCCCGATTGCCAGAATACCCTGCTGCTGCAACTGATCCAGGTCGACACCAACATCTGGAATGTTCCCGACCCGAATGCCAACTGTGTGGATCGGACCGGCGTTCTCGACCCGCTGATCAACTTTACCAGTGGCGCGCAGAACGAGATGATGATCGTGCGGGCCTGCTATGTCATCAGCCCGCTGATGCCGGACTTCGGCCTTGGTGCCCGTTTCCATAAGGACGAATCCGGCGGTGTGCGTCTGGTCGCATCGTCCGCCTTCGTCAACGAACCGAACTGAGGAGTGGGACCATGCTGCCCCTGATCCAAGATGCCCTGCGCCGGTTCCGCGACGATACTCGCGGCGGGCTTTCCGTCGAGACGGTCCTGGTGTTCCCGATGCTGGCCTGGGCCTACGCGGCAACCTTCACCTTCTTCGACGCCTTCCGGATGCAGGCCGCCAATACCAAGGCCAGCTACACGATCAGCGACATGCTGACCCGCGTGACCGAAGAGGTCGACCAGGACTATGTCGACGGGTTGCACCAGATCTACCAGTATCTTGTGGGCCGAAACCATGAGGACATGTACCTGCGCGTCACGACCATCGGCTGGAACGTCCCCGACAATGAGTACCGGGTCGTCTGGTCGCGCGGGTCGAACACCCCTTTCCGGCATACCGCTGCGACGATCAACGACAACGCCGACAAGATCCCGATGATCGCGCCCGGCGACACGCTGATCCTGGTGGAAACCTACATGCCGTTCCGGCCTGTGTTCAACGTGGGCCTTGGCGACCTTGGGTTCATGAACATCGT
>CAYYOE010000332.1:0-3762 GCA_964473055.1 uncultured Rhodobacterales bacterium
TGGTGGAACTGGTGTCGGATGCAACCCGCCAGTCCGAGATCATCCGAGGCGAGGCTGATGCCGAACGCACCGCGATCTTTGCGCAGGCCTTTGGCCAGGACCCGGAGTTCTTCACCTTCTACCGGTCGATGAGCGCCTATATCAACGCGATGAGCGGGACGAACACCTCGATCGTGATGTCGCCCGACAGTGCGTTCTTCAACTACTTCGAGGCGCCTACCGGACGCTGACGTGGCAGCAACCATCATCTACGCAGTGGGCCTTGTGCTCGTGGTCGAGGGGCTGGCGTTCGCGCTGGCCCCTTCGCGCATCGAGGATGCGCTGGAATTCCTGCGCCGGATGGGCCGCGACGCGCGGCGCCTTGTGGGGCTGACGGCGCTGACCGCGGGCGTCGCGCTGATCGGGCTTGCGCGCTGGATCGGACTGTAGCGGACCGGCCTTGTCGCTGGATCACGGGCCGGTAGTCCGCCGTCACTTTCGCTTGACGGATCACACGGGGTTTTGCGTTGCGCGCATCTGGCCCTATCTTGATAAGCGAGAGGTGCTGTCGCACGGTCAGGCAACCGACCCGACCGGCTGACAGTTCGAGGACATGGAGGACCGAGTGACACGATCGTCGTTTGCCCTGGCCACCCCGCTGCCGGACAGCCGTCCGGCCCGGGTCCGGGCCGCCCTGACCGCGCTTGTGCTGGGCGCGGCCCTGGCGTTGGCGCAGGTTGCGCCCGCCCTATCCTCAACCCCCGGCAGCTTTGCCGACCTGGCCGAGAAGATCAGCCCGTCGGTGGTGAACATCACAACCTCCACGGCCGTTGCCACCTCGACCCGGCCCGGACCCATCGTGCCCGAAGGCTCGCCGTTCGAGGACTTCTTCCGCGACTTCATGGATCGCGGCGACCGCGGCAACCGCCCGCCGCGCCGATCGTCGGCCCTTGGATCGGGGTTCGTGATCTCGGAAGACGGCTACATCGTGACCAACAACCACGTCATCGAGGGCGCGGACGAGATCGAGATCGAGTTCTTCCCCGTTCCGGGCCTGCCGCAACAGCGCCTGAAGGCTTCGGTCGTGGGCACCGACCCCACCACCGACATCGCGCTCCTGAAAGTCGACAGCGACATGCCGCTGCCCTACGTCCGCTTCGGCAATTCGGATGTCGTGCGCGTGGGCGACTGGGTGATGGCGATGGGCAACCCGCTGGGCCAGGGGTTCTCGGTCTCGGCGGGGATCGTGTCGGCGCGCAACCGGGCGCTGTCGGGCACCTATGACGACTACATCCAGACCGACGCCGCCATCAACCGCGGCAACTCGGGTGGGCCACTGTTCAACCTCGACGGCGAGGTGATCGGGGTCAACACCGCGATCCTGTCGCCGAACGGCGGGTCCATCGGCATCGGCTTTGCGATGTCGTCGGCCGTGGTGCAGAACGTCGTCGATCAGCTGCGCCAGTTCGGCGAGACGCGGCGCGGCTGGCTGGGCGTGCGCATCCAGGACGTGACGCCCGACGTGGCCGAGGCGATCGGCCTGGCCACGGCGGCGGGCGCACTGGTGACCGACGTGCCGGAAGGCCCGGCGGCTGAGGCCGGGATCCAGCAGGGTGACGTGATCCTGTCCTTCGACGGCACCGAGGTGGCCGACACCCGCGGGCTTGTCCGCAAGGTCGGCAACACCGAGGTCGGCAAGGCCGTGCGGGTGATCGTGTTCCGCGACGGCAAGCGCGAGACGTTGCTGATCACGCTGGGTCGCCGGGAAGAGGCCGAACGCGTGGTCCAGACCGCGGTTCCTGCGGATGAACCGCCCGCGGAAAGCAACCTTCTGGGCATGACCGTCACGCCCCTGACCGACGAGTTGCGGACCGAGCTTGGGCTTTCCGCGTCGACCTCCGGCCTTCTGGTCCGGTCCGTCGAGGATGGGTCCGAGGCCTTCACCAAGGGCCTGCGCGAAGGTGACGTGATCGCCGAGGCCGGCCAGCAGGCCGTGGCCACGGTGAAGGACCTGGAAGACCGGCTTGAAGAGGTGCGCGACGCGG
Source organism: uncultured Rhodobacterales bacterium (assembly GCA_964473055.1). Classification (GTDB taxonomy): domain Bacteria; phylum Pseudomonadota; class Alphaproteobacteria; order Rhodobacterales; family Rhodobacteraceae; genus UBA996. Next base: position 2,025 of record CAYYOE010000332.1, read on the forward strand.
GGCGCAGGTCGCTTCTGCTGCTCGTGCGCCGTGGCGGGGAGCCGCGCTTCGTGGCGCTGGCGGTCGACTGACCGGCCACGCCTGACGGAATTCCTGCGGGCGCCCCGGGATATCGTGGGCGCCCGTTGCCGTTTCGGGGCAGCGACGTCAAGGGATCAGGCGTGCATAGACATCGCCCGAATTCGCCGCGTCGGGCAGGTCGGCCAGCCGTGCGGCCATCTGCACCCCGTCGGCCCAGCCGCCCTGCAGTTCATGGTCTTCGTCCCCCAGCGTCAGCGCGAAGGACCACCGCCCCAGCGCCGCCAGCCGATCCAGCGCCGCCAGCGCCGGGCCCCGGTCCAGCGTGGTGAACTCGAACGACAGGGCGGGCACGGGGGCGGACAGGCCCGCCAGCACGCGGTCCTCCAGCCCCTCCACGTCGATCTTGATGAAGTCGGGCCGGCCATGCGCCGCGATCAGCGCGTCCAGCGTCGTCACCGTGACCTCGGCCACGGCGTCCCAGTGCTGCCCCTGCCAGCCCGCGGCATCCGCCGCCGCCGCGACGAAGTCGCCCGACAGGGTGGACACCGTGGGATTGGCGACATTCACCCGCATGCGCGCCCGCCCCGGCGCCGCGTCCACGGCCGCACCCACCAGCACCACGCCGGGATCGCCGCCGTGCAGCAGACGCAGCGCCCGCACGCAGGCCGGTTGCGGGTCGACCGCCACCACCCGCGCGCCCAGCCGCCGGAAGCTGGCGGTGCGGTCGCCCACATGGGCGCCGATGTCGAAGGCCAGCGTGCCGGGTGCGAGGAAGGGCGCATAGAGCCGGTCCAGCGCCGCATCGCGATCAGGTCGTCCGCGATAGAGGCGCAGGGACCGTCCGATTGCCGCCGCCGTTCCGGGCGGCCAGAGGGGTGGGCGTGGGGGGGGATGTGCCATGCCTCCCGACATACGCCGCGCGCGGACCGCGTAAAGCCCTGACCTGCGGGCCTAGGGCTGGTCGCCCGCGCGGCAGATGTCGTGCCGGAACCCGGGGTCCAGCAATTCATCCAGCATCGCCGACAGATCCTCGATCTCCTCGGCGATCACATGGGTGATCGGCCCCTCGCGCTGCAACCGCCCCGTCACCCGCAGCATCCGCCCCGCGATCACCGCGCGGCGGAAGCGTTCGTACATCGCGCGCCAGACGATCACGTTGACCACCCCGGTCTCGTCCTCCAGCGTCAGGAAGATCACGCCCTTGGCCGTGCCGGGCCGCTGGCGCACCAGCACCAGCCCCGTCACCGCCACCCGCGCGCCATGCGGCACCCGCCCCAGCCAGCCCGCCGGCACCGAGGCAGGCGGGCGCGGCCAGGGCGCGGGATCGGGCCGGACCGGCGCCGCCGCCATCGGTGGCAGTTCGGGGGGCAGGACAGGGGACGTATCGGGGGACGTATCGGGGCGCATGTCGAGAACAAAGATAGAACATTTGGGCTGCAAGTCCAGCCTCGACCACAACGTCGCTGCACCTGCAAAAGGGCTGGAACAGGTCCCGACGCTTCGCTAGGTATGTCGGGTCAACGACCCAGCGAGAGCATACCCAGCATGGCCCGGATCACCTATATCGAGCATAACGGCACCGCACACACCGTCGAGGTGCCGACCGGCCTGACGGTGATGGAAGGCGCGCGCGACAACGGCATCCCGGGGATCGAGGCCGATTGCGGCGGCGCCTGCGCCTGCTCGACCTGCCATGTCTACGTCCACCCCGACTGGG
>CAYYOE010000333.1:0-3751 GCA_964473055.1 uncultured Rhodobacterales bacterium
CTGGTCACGCCCTCGCACATCGTGCCCGAATGGTACTTCCTGCCGTTCTACGCGATCCTGCGCGCCTTCACCGCGGACGTCTGGGTGGTGCAGCTGGTGTCGTTCCTGACGGGCGGAATCATCGACGCCAAGTTCTTCGGCGTGCTGGCAATGTTCGGCGCGATCGCGGTGATGGCGCTGGTGCCCTGGCTGGATACCTCGTCGGTGCGGTCGGGCCGCTATCGCCCGATGTTCAAGTGGTGGTTCGCCCTCCTCGTCGTGGACTTCTTCGTGCTGATGTGGGCGGGTGCGATGCCGGCGGAAGGGATCTACGGGACGATCTCGCTGATCGCGTCGACCTACTGGTTCGCCTACTTCCTGGTGATCCTGCCGCTGCTTGGAGTGATCGAAAAGCCCCTGCCGCAGCCCGCGACGATCGAGGAAGACTTCAACGCGCACTATGGCGATGCAACGTCCAAGGGTGCGCCGCAGGCAACCCCGGCGGAATGAGAGAGGTAACACCCATGTTTCGCAAGTTTGCCCTCTCGGCCGTACTGGCCCTGGCTCTGCCCGCCGCCCCGGCACTTGCCGCAGGCGAGATGGGCGAGGTCACGAACTACAGCTTCTCGTTCCAGGGCCCGTTCGGGCGCTATGACGAATTGCAGCTGCAGCGCGGCCTGCAGGTCTACACCGAGGTCTGCGCGGCCTGCCACGGATTGCAGTATGTGCCGATCCGTACCCTGTCGGATCCGGGCGGCCCGAACCTGCCCGAAGATCAGGTGCGCGCCTATGCCGAGTTCTGGGAAGTCTGGGACAACGAACTACGCGATTACCGCATGGCCACGCCGAACGACAATTTCCCGCAATCCGGCTTCGAAGGCGCCCCCGACCTCAGTCTGATGGCCAAGGCCCGGGCCGGGTTCAGCGGGCCCTACGGTCTGGGGATCAACCAGTTCCTGTTCGGGATCGGCGGCCCGGAATACATCGCCTCGCTCCTCGTGAAATACACCGGCGAGGAAAAGGAAGAAGCGGGCGTCATCCTGTACGAGAACAAGGCCTTCCCGGGTGGCTGGATCTCGATGGCGCCGCCGCTGTGGGACGGTGCGGTGGAATTCGCCGATGGCTCGCCCAATGACGTCGAGGCGATGGCGGTGGATCTGGCCGCCTTCCTGATGTGGACGGCGGAACCGAAAATGATGGCGCGCAAGCAGGCCGGCTTTACCGGTGTGCTGTTCCTCACGGTCCTGTCGGTGCTTCTCTACCTGACGAACAAGCGTCTGTGGGCCCCGGTCAAGCACGGGCGCAAGGCGGCGACCCCGGCGGAGTAACGCCCCGCTGCGGCGACAATGTCGAACGCGCCCCTCTGCGGGCGCGTTCGTGTTTCAGGCGGGGCGCTATCGCTGACCAGTCGCCTCGGCATCGAAGCGGGCGGCTTCGGCAAGGCCCCGTGCGGCACCGCACCGGGCCACCCAGTCGCGGATTGCCGGATCGGTGGGCAAGGCGTCGGAGAACCACAGGAACGGCGAAGCGTGCAGAAGATCCACGACCGAGTACCGCTCGCCCATGATCCAGGGACCATTGCGCAGAGCCTGGGACAGATGCTCGGTCACCTCGGGCATCCCGCGAAATGTGGCATCAAGGTAGGGATGTGACAGCCCCGCCGCGGTGTGCACCATCACCGGTTCCATCACGCTGCCATACCAGACCATTTCCGACAGATAGCGTCCTCGGCGCACGTCGTTCGGTCCGATGCCGAACCCTGTCTCGGGATACAGTTCGCACAGGCGCAACAGGATCGCGGGGGTTTCGCGGATCGTGATGCCGTTCTCGACCAGCAGCGGCACCTTGCCTTCGGGGTGCGGGTTCGAAGGATCGCGCACGCCGCTGCCGTCAACGCGCGGGATCGTCACCACGTGCAGTTCGACGCGGTCCAGGGCGTCGAGTTCGTGCAGCGCGGCAAGAACGCGGCTCGACCGGCTGTGGGGGGCATGGAACAGGGTAGGCATCTTCGGGATCCTTTCAGGGTGGCTGGGCTGCCGTACCTCCCCTATGCTGCCCCCCTGCTGACATTTCACGTCAGGAACGCCATGCCCCGCACCGATCGCCTGTTCCGTCTGCTCGATACCCTGCGACGCCTGCCGCCGCCGGTCACGGCTGCCCGTCTGGCCGCGGAAACCGAGGTTTCGACCCGCGCGATCTATCGCGACATCGCGGCGCTGCGCGTGGCAGGGGCCCGGATCGACGGTGCGGCGGGTTATGGCTACAGCCTGACCGAAGATCCCGGACTGCCCCCCGCAACCTTCACCCGAACCGAAGTCGAGGCGCTGGTGCTGGGCCTCGCCGAGGTGCGCCATTCGGGCGACCCCGCGTTGGCGGACGCCGCAGAGACCGCACTTTCCAAGGTCGTGGCCACACTGCCTGAACGGCGACAACGCGAGGCAACCCATGCCGTGCTTCTGTCTTACCGCTACACGCCCCGCCTGCCGCCCCGCATCGACATGGCCGTGGTGCGCACCGCATGCTGGGACGAACGTGCGCTCGAGATTGCCTATCTCAACAAGGAAGGAGCCGAGTCCCGGCGCCTGATACTTCCACTGTCCCTGGTGTTTCTCGATCGCACGCAGATGCTGCTGGCCTGGTGCTGCCTGCGCCAGGACTTCCGGCAGTTCCGGCTGGACAGGGTCGTGTCCGTCACGGCCACCGGAGACAGCTTCCGCCCGCGCCGTGTGACGCTGCTGCGCACCTATCTGGCCAAGCTGGCGGGCCGCGACTGACCGCGGGCCAGCCTAGCCGACCCGGCCCCGTTCGCCCCCGGTCTGGGCCCGGTCGAGCAGCAGATGGTCCAGCAACACGCAGGCCATCATCGCCTCGCCCACGGGAACGGCGCGGATGCCCACACAGGGGTCGTGCCGGCCCTTGGTCACCACCTCGGTCGGACTGCCGTCGCGGGCGATGGACGCGCGCGGGGTCAGGATCGACGAAGTCGGCTTGACGGAAAAGCGCACCACCACGTCCTGTCCGGTCGAGATGCCGCCAAGGATCCCGCCTGCGTGGTTCGCGGCATATTCCGGGCCGCTCGCGCCCATGGCGATCTCGTCTGCGTTTTCGACCCCGGTCAGTTCAGCAGCCGCCATCCCCTCGCCGATCTCGACGCCCTTGACGGCGTTGATCGACATCATCGCTGCAGCAAGGTCCGCGTCGAGCTTGCCGTAGATGGGGGCACCCAGACCCGGCGGAACACCCTGCGCCACTACTTCGATCACCGCGCCGACGGAATTGCCGGACTTTCGCAGGCCGTCCAGATAGTCCGCCCAGTCACTCGCCGCGACGGGGTCGGGCGTCCAGAACGGGTTGCGCTCGATCTCGGCCCGGTCGAAGCGGCTGCGGTCGATCTCGTGCCGCCCCATGCGGACCATGTAGCCGGTGATCGCGAGGCCCGGCACCAGCCGCGCCAGCACCGCGCGCGCCACGCCCCCGGCCGCCACCCGCGCCGCGGTTTCCCGCGCGCTGGACCGCCCGCCGCCGCGCGGATCGCGCAGGCCGTACTTCTGGTGGTAGGTAATGTCGGCATGCCCCGGCCGGAACGTGTCGGCGATGGCGCCATAATCCTTGGACCGCTGGTCCACGTTGCGGATCATCAGCTGAATCGGCGTGCCGGTCGTCAGCCCCTGATACACCCCCGACAGGATTTCCACCGCGTCGGGCTCTTGCCGCTGGGTCGTATAGCGGTTCTGCCCCGGGCGGCGCCGGTCCAGCCAGTGCTGCAAATCGG
>CAYYOE010000334.1:0-3742 GCA_964473055.1 uncultured Rhodobacterales bacterium
TGCTGAAGAAGGGCATCGCGCTGACGCCGGTGATGTTCGGGATCAGCTTTACCCTCACCCACATGAACCAGGCGGGCGCGCTGGTGCATGTCTATCAGGACGGCTCGATCCACCTGAACCACGGCGGCACCGAGATGGGACAGGGACTGTTCCAGAAGGTGGCGCAGGTGGCCGCCGACCGGTTCGGGGTGACGCCCGACTTGGTGCGGATCACCGCGACGGATACGGCGAAGGTGCCGAACACGTCGGCCACGGCGGCATCCTCGGGGACCGACCTGAACGGCATGGCGGTGCAGGCGGCTTGTGACACGATCCGGGACCGGATCGCCGCGCATCTGGCCTTGCAGCACCAGGCCGATCCCGCGACCGTGCGCTTTGCCGAAGGGCATGTGCATGTGGCGGGCAACGCGATCCCCTTTGCGGAGGCCGCGAAGCAGGCGTGGATGGCGCGGGTGTCGCTGTCCGCGACCGGGTTCTACGCCACGCCCAAGATCCACTGGGACCGAATCAAGGGCCGGGGGCGACCATTCTACTACTTCGCCTATGGTGCGGCGGTGACGGAAGCGGTGATCGACACGCTGACCGGCGAATACCGGCTGCTGCGCGCCGACATCCTGCACGACTGCGGGCGGTCGCTGAACCCTGCCATCGACATCGGCCAGATCGAGGGGGGTTATGTGCAGGGCGCGGGTTGGCTGACGATGGAGGAACTGGTCTGGGACGACCGGGGCCGCCTGCGGACGCACGCGCCGTCAACCTACAAGATCCCCTGCGCGTCGGATGCGCCCGAGGTCTTCAACGTCGCCCTCTGGGACGATGAGAACCGCGAGGAGACGGTCTATCGGTCCAAGGCGGTGGGCGAGCCGCCGTTCATGCTGGGGATTTCCGCGTTCCTGGCGATATCGGACGCAGTGGCGGCTTGCGGGCCGCAGTATCCGGCGCTCGATGCTCCCGCGACGCCCGAACGGGTGCTGGCGGCTGTGGCGCGGGCGCGAGGGGCGGTGCCATGAGCCTTGACCGGGCAGGACTGGCAGCGGCCGTTGCCCTGCACGGGCGGGTTGCCCGTGTCGTGGTGGTGGAAACGGGCGGTTCGGTGCCGCGCGAGGCAGGCGCGGCGATGGTGGTATGGACGGATGGGCAGGACGGCACCATCGGCGGCGGTGCGCTGGAGTGGGACGCGGCGGCGGCGGCGCGGGGCCTGCTGGCCTCGGGCGGGGCGGCGAAGGTCACTCGGGCTGCGCTGGGGCCGGATCTGGGCCAGTGCTGCGGGGGGCGGGTCACGCTGGTGACCGAGGTCTGGGACGCAGGCACGCTGCCGGAGGACGACGCCGACCTCGTGGCGCGGCCCGTGGTGCCGGGAACACCCGAGCCGCTGTCGGTGGCACGGCTTCGTGCGCGGGCGCGGAACGGACAGGGGCTGACGCGGCCCGTGCTGGCAGACGGGTGGCTGGTGGAGCCTGTTGCGCGGCCTCGTCGGGTGGTCTGGGTCTGGGGGGCGGGGCATGTTGGCCGCGCCATCGTGGCGGTGCTGGCGCCTTTGCCGGACTTGGCGCTGACCTGGGTGGATACCGCGGCGGACCGGTTTCCGGCTTCGGTGCCTGACGGCGTGACCGTGTTGCCGGACGCCGACCCCGCCCGTCGGATGGCCGGAACGTCTGTGGATGCGCATCATCTGATCCTGACCTATTCCCACGCCCTGGACCTTGCGCTGTGCCATGCGGCGCTTTCGCATGGGTTTGCCTTCTGCGGGCTGATCGGGTCGGCGACGAAATGGGCGCGGTTCCGGTCGCGGCTGGCGGGGCTGGGGCATGCGCCCGGTTCCATCGCGCGAATCCGCTGCCCGATTGGCGATCCAAACCTTGGCAAGCACCCGCAGGCTATCGCCATCGGGGTAGCGGCCGATCTGCTGGCGCCCGGCGCCATGGCGGATGCGCGGGTCCGCGCCGATGGATGAGGTCATCGTCATCGGCGGCGGGATCGCCGGGCTGTCGGTGGGGGCTGCGCTGTCGAGCCACGGCCGGGTGTGCGTCCTGGAGGCCGAAGACGTGCTGGGCCACCATGCGTCCGGCCGGTCTGCGGCGATGTTCGAGCCGGGCTACGGCAGTCCTGCAGCCGTGGCGCTGACCGAAGCCAGCCGCGCGGACCTGGAGACGCGCGACGTGCTGTCGCCGCGCGGGCTGCTTCTGGTGGGCATGGAGGCCGAGCGCGGACGGTGGGAGGCGGACAGGGCAGCATTCGCGATACCCGCGGTGAGCATGGCCGAGGCGCGGGCGATGGTGCCGGTGCTGGCCGCGGAAGTGACGCTGGCGGCCTTCCATGCCGACGCCTGGGGCATCGACACCGACCGTCTGATGCAGGGCCATTCGCGTGACATCCGTGCCGGTGGCGGGACGATCGTCACCCGGGCGCGGGTGACCGCGATCCGCCGAATTGCAGGTGGCTGGGCGGTCACGGCGGGCGATGGGGTTCACGAGGCCCGTGTGCTGGTCAATGCAGCAGGGGCCTGGGCGGACGGCGTTGCAGTCGTAGCGGGTGTGGCGCCCAAGGGGCTGGTGCCGCACCGCCGGTCGATGGCGCGCATCCCGGCGCCCGAGGGGATGGATGTGGCGCGCTGGCCGATGATCCTGGGGGCGGGCGAAACCTGGTATGCCAAGCCCGATGCGGGCGCGCTGATCGTGTCGCCCGCCGACGAAGAGCCCGTCGAGGCACACGATGCCTGGGCCGACGACATGGTGTTGGCCGAGGGACTGGCCCGGTGGGAGGCCCATGTGACCGCGCCCGTCACCCGGCTGATCGCCAGTTGGGCGGGGCTGCGCACGAAGGCGGCGGATGGTGCACCCGTGCTGGGACCGGACCCTGACGATGCGGCCTTTGTCTGGTGCGCGGGGCAGGGCGGCCAGGGGTTCCAGACCTCGCCCGCCGCCGCGCGGCTGGTGGCCGATCTGGTGGCGGGGCGCCAACCCCGTATCGATGCCGCGACGGTGGCTGCCGTCAGTCCCGCGCGGCCGGGTCTGCATCCCCTTTCCGTGTCCGCGCCGGCGGAGTAGTCAATCCCCATGGCTGTGATCGAGCATCTTGTCGTCCGGGTCCCCGTTGCGGGGCAGCGCCGGTATCTGGCGGCCGACGCCGAGGTATGGACGGCGGCGCTGGCACGCCAGCCCGGGTTTGTCGGCAAGGAGGTCTGGGCCGACGAGGATGACCCCGAGTGCCTGCACCTGATCATCCGCTGGTCGAGCCGCGAGGCCTGGGACGCCATCCCGCGCCCGCTGCTGGAAGCAACCGAGGCGGAATTCCGCGCCACGATCGGCAGTATTTTTCCCATCGAAAGCTGCACCGCGCATCGTACGCTGGCGTGATCCGCGCCTGGCCCGAAAAGCGATATTCCTTGCAAAACGGCAACAAAAGGTGCATATCGGCGCCGCTACGTGACCTCGTTTCGACCACTGTCTCCGACCTCGGCTTCAGTCTATCGATCCAGACGAACGGGCCGCGCTGCCGCAGTTCCGCGGGCAGCAAACTGAAGGAGACGACGGATGGCCAAGGGCACCGTGAAGTGGTTCAACGCAACGAAGGGCTTCGGCTTCATCGAGCCGGAAGGCGGCCGCAAGGACGTGTTCGTGCACATCTCGGCCGTGGAACGGGCGGGCCTGCGTGGCCTGAACGACGGCCAGAAGGTGACGTTCGACATCGAAGCCGGCCGTGACGGCCGCGAATCGGCGACGAACCTCGCGCTGGCCTGAGT
>CAYYOE010000335.1:0-3741 GCA_964473055.1 uncultured Rhodobacterales bacterium
CCGTCGCCGGCGTCCTCGTTCATCCGCTCGGCCATGCGCCGCACCAGCACCGACCGCAGGTCATGCATTGCCATCAGAAGCCCGTCGGTCACGCGGTCCAGGTCTTCGTCCGTCGCCTTTGCCTGCGCCCAGTGGGCGGTCAGGTTCAGCCGGTCCACCGTGGCCAGCACCCCGTCGAATTCCCGCGTCGCCTCGATCCCGCGCCGTTCGGCCAGCCATACCTCGATGGCGGCGCGGTCGGCATCGGTCAGAGTCCGTCCACCCTGTGGCCGAACCTCGCCCGACCGCAGGTTCAGGACGGCGATGGCCTCCATCTCGATCCGGCGATGCGGGGTGTCGGCATCGACCCGGAAGACCTGCACGGTATGGTCGCGCAGGCGAAAGAAGTGCCCGGGCAGCCCCCCCGCCATCAGCGCAGGCCGTCGCAGAAGCCGCGGATGCGGGTCATGGCCTCGGCCAGGTCGGCATCGGACGCGGCATAGCTGATGCGGATGTGCGGCGACAAGCCGAAGGCCGCGCCATGGACGACCGCGACTTCGTGCTCGTCGAGCAGGGCCGCGACGAAATCCGCGTCCGTGGCGATTACCCGTCCGCCCGCCGAGGTGCGGCCGATGCAGCCTGCGACCGAAGGGTAGACGTAGAACGCCCCTTGCGGCACCGGGCAGCTGACGCCCGGGCAGGCGTTCAGGGCGGCCACGACCCGATCGCGGCGGGCCTGGAACAGGGCCCGGTTGGGCGCGAGAAAGTCCTGTGGGCCGGTCAGGGCCTCGACCGCCGCCCACTGGCCGATGGACGACGCATTGGTGGTTGACTGCGATTGCAGCGTGGCCATGCCACGGATCAGGTGTTCTGGCCCTGCGCCGTACCCGATGCGCCAGCCGGTCATCGCGTGGGACTTCGACACGCCGTTGACGATCAGTGTCCGTTCCCTGAGCGAAGGCACCACCTGCGGCAGCGTGGTGAACTCGAACCCGTCGAATGTCAGGTGTTCGTAGATGTCGTCGGCGAGCGTCCAGACATGCGGGTGTGCCGCCAGCACCTGCCCCAGCGCGGCGATTTCGTCGCGGGTATATGCGGCGCCTGTGGGGTTCGACGGTGAATTGAAGATCAGCCATTTCGTGCGGGGCGTGATGGCTGCCGAAAGCTGATCGGCGGTGATCTTGAACCCCTGGTCCGCGCCGGCCGGCACGATCACGGGGGTCGCACCGCACAGCCGCACGAGATCAGGGTAGCTGACCCAGTAGGGCGCCGGGATCACCACCTCGTCGCCGGGGTTCAGCGTTGCCATCAGCGCGTTGTGGATCACCTGCTTGCCGCCGGTCGACACGATCACCTGCGCCGGCGCGTAGTCCAGCCCGTTCTCGCGCGAGAGCTTGGCGCAAATCGCGCGCTTGAGGTCCGGGATACCGTCAACGGCGGTGTATTTCGTGCGGCCCTCGGTGATCGCGCGTATCCCGGCGGCCTTCACGTTGTCCGGGGTATCGAAGTCCGGCTCGCCCGCAGCCAGCGCAATCACCGGCCGCCCTTCGGCCTTCAGCGCCAGCGCGCGCGCCGTGATCGCCACGGTGGGCGAGGGGGCGATCCGCCCCAACGTGTCGGACAGGAATGCCACGGGTCGCCCTCGGTTTGTGTCCTTGTCGCGAATCCCATAAGCTCCCGCCACACGTCCCGCAAGCAAAGGAGACGGCCGATGGAGGATCCCGCACCCGATGGATGGTATGCCGATCCGGTGGCGACCTTTGGGGACAGAATTGCCGCGGCCCGGGTCGCGCAGGGCCTGTCACAGGAGGAAGTGGCGGCGAGGCTTGGTGTGCGGCTGCGGACCTTGCGCAACTGGGAGGACGATCAATCGGAACCCCGTGCCAACCGCATGCAGATGCTGGCGGGCGTTCTGGGGGTCTCGCTGCGCTGGCTGATGACCGGACTGGGCGAGGGCGCGCCATCGGGCGAGGCGGATACCCGTTCGCCCGACATAACAGCGATCCTTGCCGAACTGCGGGACCTGCGGACAGAGATGACCCGAAACGCGGATCGTCTGTCGCGGCTCGAGGCGCGGCTGCGAACCGTCCTGGCGGAGGCCGCATGACAAGCGAGACGCCCGAGGTTCGTATCCGACGCCTGCGGATGCGTTCCTGGCGCCGGGGGATCAAGGAGATGGACCTGATCCTTGGCCGGTTTGCCGATACACGGTTGCCGGATCTGACCGGGGCGGAAATCGACCTTTACGACGCGCTCCTGTCCGAGAACGATCACGATCTCTATGCCTGGGTCGCGGGCCGCGAGGCAGCCCCCGCGCCCTATGCGGGGATCATCGACCGTATCGCCCGGGAGGCGGGCGCCTGAGGAGCCGCAGCTTCGCAGGATTTTCCACAGTTTAACCTGATCTTGGGATTCTCGGGTCACAAGGGGGCCCGATCGACCCCGCGACAGGATATCGGTGGACCCCGTGATGAGCGTTCATTCCAAGATCGCCCCCCCCCGGGAGGCTGCCTTTCTCGACGACTACCTCGAAAACCTCGCGCTGATCGAGCGGCTGCACCGCCTGCTGCTGGATGTCATCAAGGACGAATTCGAACGTCTCGGGTTTCTCGAGATCAACGCCGTGCAGGCGCTTCTGCTGTTCAATATCGGCGACAACGAGGTGACGGCAGGCGAGTTGAAGACACGCGGATACTACCAGGGGTCCAATGTGAGCTACAACCTGAAGAAGCTCGTCGAAATGGGGTACATGCACCATCAGCGCTGCGAGGTTGATCGCCGGTCGGTGAGGGTGCGGCTGACGGATCGTGGCCGGGCGATGCATGACACGATGGCACGGCTGTTCGCCCGTCATGCAGAGATCCTGGAGTCGAAGTCCCTGCTCGGGCCGGTCGAGGTGTGCGAGATCAACCAGACCCTGAGACGCATGGAACGCTTCTGGACGGATCAGATCCGCTACATCTATTGAGGGGCCGCCTTGTCGGCGGCTGTCCCTGGCACCTTCGTGGCGTTGACGCGGTCGTTTGTGCTGCGACGGTCGTGCAACATCGCCCAGGAGTTGGAACGGCGGCGCTGGCCAATGGCCCCGACTGCTGACATCGTCAGCTGAGCTAGGCATTCGGAGAGCAAATCCATGTTAGAGGAGTTCATTGGCGGCAACGCGGTTCTGCTGACAATCGCCGCGCTGATCGTCATTTCGATCTTCATCGGCGTGCGGATCGTGCCCCAGTCCGAACAGCATGTGGTGGAACGCTTCGGGCGGCTTCGGGCGGTTCTGGGGCCGGGCATCAACTTCATCATTCCCTTCCTCGACCGGATCGCGCACCGGGTGAGTGTGCTGGAGCGGCAGTTGCCGACCGCCACGCAGGACGCGATCACATCGGACAACGTGCTGGTGAAGGTCGAGACGAGCGTGTTCTACAGGGTGACTGAGCCGGAAAAGACGGTCTACCGCATCCGCGACGTCGATGGGGCGATCGCCACGACGGTGGCCGGTATCGTGCGATCCGAAATCGGCAAGCTGGAACTTGACCAGGTGCAGTCGAACCGGGCGGAACTGATCTACAAGGTGCGGGAGTCCGTCGCGCTGATGGTGGACGACTGGGGGGTCGAGGTTACGCGTGCCGAGATCCTTGACGTGAACCTCGACGAGGCCACACGGGCGGCGATGCTGCAGCAGTTGAACGCCGAACGTGCGCGACGTGCAATGGTGACCGAGGCCGAGGGCAAGAAGCGGTCGGTGGAACTGCAGGCCGATGCCGA
>CAYYOE010000336.1:0-3736 GCA_964473055.1 uncultured Rhodobacterales bacterium
GCGTGATCCGGCTCAGGCTCATGTGACGGATATGTGACACCACGCCCGGCACGCCGCCTTGCCTTGATCCTGCTCAAGGCGCTTCGGTTCCCGGGCCTGCCCCATGGCGCGATCCGAAGAAAGGAATTGCTGCCATGACCCCTGCGGACGACGCCACCCATATTCTCGAAGCTCCGCCCGCGGAAACCGGACCCGCGCCGGACGTGCCCGCGCAATCCCGACCGCGCCGCAGCCGCAAGGCAGCACCGGCGCCGGTCAGCGGCACCCCAAGCCAGTTCCCGAATGTGAACATCGACGCCATCCGCGAAGCCTTCGAGACCGGCCGCTATCCCTACGCCCGCCGCATGCCCGCGCGCCAGTACGAGGCCGAGAAGGCACAACTTCAGGCCGAGCTACTGAAGGTGCAGCTCTGGGCACAGGAAACCGGGCAGCGCTTCGTCATCCTGTTCGAGGGCCGCGATGCCGCGGGCAAGGGCGGCACGATCAAGCGCTTCATGGAACACCTGAACCCGCGCGCCGCGCGCATCGTCGCGCTGAACAAGCCTTCCGACGTGGAACGCGGCCAGTGGTTCTTCCAGCGCTACATCGGGCACCTGCCCACCGCGGGCGAAATGGTGTTCTACGACCGGTCCTGGTACAACCGCGCGGGTGTGGAACGGGTGATGGGCTTCTGCTCGCCCACCGAATACCTGGAATTCATGCGCCAGGCCCCCGAATTCGAACGCATGCTGGTGCGGTCGGGCATACGGCTGCACAAGTACTGGTTCTCGGTCACGCAGGAAGAACAGCGCAAGCGCTTCGAAGCGCGGGAAACCGACCCGCTGAAGCGCTGGAAACTGTCTCCCATCGACAAGGCCAGCCTCGACAAGTGGGACGACTACACCGAAGCGAAAGAGGCGATGTTCTTCTACACCGACACCGCCGACGCGCCCTGGGTCATCATCAAGTCGAACGACAAGAAGCGCGCGCGGCTGAACACGATGCGGCATTTCCTGTCCACGATCGACTACCCCGACAAGGACCCCATCGTTGCGACGCCGCCCGACCCGTTGATCGTCGGGCGCGCTTCGCATGTGGTCCAGCGGTCCGACCACATCCTGGGCGCGGCCCTGCACCCGGACCAGCGCCGCACCTGACCGGGGCGTCCCGGCCCCTTGCGCTTCGACGTGGTCCAAATATCCCGGGGTGAATTGCCGGGCCACCGGCCCGGCAAGAGGGGCAGCGCCCCTCTGCCCTCGGTCACGGGCTGCGCGTCGAGAACCCGTCAGGACCTGTCGGCAAAGCTCTCGTGCACATACCGCTTGTCGCAGTACCCGCATTCGACCCAGCCGCGCTCGGCCGGGATCGACAGCCACACCCGCGGATGCCCAAGCGCGCCCTCACCGCCGTCGCAGGCAACGCGCCAGGTCTTCACCACTTCGGTCTCGGGGGCGTCCTGGGTCATCATCCTCGGCCTGCCTCGGGTTGCGGGGGCATGCGGCGCCCCCTAGGTGAGGAACCATGATAGCCATCCCGGTGGGACGGGCAAGGGAGACTGCGATGACCGACGCCGCGATCGAGATCGAAGGCCTGCGCAAGGTCTATGCGGCGTCACCCAGGACCCCGCCCAAGGAGGCGCTGAAGGGGATCGACCTGACCGTGCCGCGAGGGGCGATCTTCGGGCTCCTCGGCCCGAACGGCGCGGGCAAGTCCACACTGATCAACATCCTCGCCGGACTGGTGCTGAAGACCTCGGGGCGGGTGCGCATCTGGGGCTTCGACCAGGACGTGAACCCCCGCCAGTCCCGCGCGGCGATCGGGGTGATGCCGCAGGAACTGAACCTCGACCCGTTCTTCACGCCGCGCGGCGCGCTCGATGTGCAGGCGGGGCTCTATGGCGTGCCCCGGGCCCAGCGCCGGACGGACGAGATCCTCGCGCTGATCGGGCTCGCCGACAAGGCCGACGCCTATGCAAGGTCGCTGTCGGGCGGCATGCGGCGGCGGCTGCTTCTGGGCAAGGCGCTGGTGCATTCCCCGCAGGTGCTGGTGCTGGACGAACCCACGGCCGGCGTGGACATCGAGTTGCGCCAGATGCTCTGGGACAACGTGCGGATGCTGAACCGCGAGCGCGGCCTGACGGTCATCCTGACCACCCACTACCTCGAAGAAGCGCAAGAGATGTGCGGCGAGATCGCCATCGTGAACCATGGCCAGATCGTCGCCCGCGACACCACGCCGAACCTCTTGGCCCGGATGGATCACCGCACCCTCGTCATCGTGCCCGACGGCGCGCCCCCTGCGACGCTGCCCCTGCCGGACGGCGTCAGCCTGACCCGCCGTCCGGGCGGTGCCCTGGCGCTGGGTTACCGGCGGGGCACGGTCGCGGTGGGGGCGATTCTCGACGCGGTGCGCGCAGCCGGGCTGCAGGTGCGCGACATCGCGACCGAAGAACCCGACCTCGAGGATGTCTTTGTCGCCCTGACAAGCGGCAAGGCCGCCTGAAAACCGTGCCTTCCAGCCCGCGCGCTGGCCGCCCGGACACCCGTCACGAAAGCGCAACATCCCTGTAGCGCTGCTGTCACAGTCATTTCCTATCCCCCTGCCATCGGCGCCACGGGAGGCGTCCGCTACGCACCGGCCCGTAGCGCCGGCATGGATGGAGAACAGGGATGCTTCGCAGGACCTTTGTCGCGACCACCGCGCTTGTGACCGCGCTGTCGGGCGCCACCGCAACCTTCGCCCAGGATTGGCGCACCGAGATGCCGGTGCTGCGCGTCGGCCTTCTGGGCGGCGAGAACGAATCGGACCGGCTGCGCAACAACGCCTGCATGCAGGTGCAGCTGTCCGAGCGCCTCGGTATCCCTGTGGAACTGTTCCCCGCGCCCGACTATGCCGGCGTGATCCAGGGCCTCGTTGCGGGCCAGCTTGACGTCGCCGGTCTGGGTGCGTCGGCCTATGCCGCGATCTACCTGCAGGATCCCGAGGCGGTGGAACCGGTGTTCGTGTCGGCCGAGGCTGACGGGTCGCTGGGCTACATCGCGGTGATGTATGTCCGCGCCGACAGCGATATCATGTCGCTCGAGGACATGCAGGGCAAGTCGCTGGCCTACGCCGACCCGAACTCGACCTCGGGCTTCCTCGTGCCGCAGTTCGAACTGAAGCAGGCCGGCATCAACGACGCCGAGTACTTCTCGTCCACCGGCTTCGGCGGCGGCCACGAACAGGCCGTGATCGCGGTGCTGGAAGGTCAGTACGACGCGGGCGTCACCTGGGCGTCGGGACAGGGCGAGGTGTCCGAAGGCTATTCGCGCGGGAACCTGCGCCGCATGGTCGAGAACGGCCTGCTGAACATGGCCGACCTGCGCGTCATCTGGGAATCGGGCGTTATCCCGAACGGCCCGGTGGTTGTCCGCAAGTCAATGCCGGCCGAGGCGCGCGCCATCGTCGAGGACTGGTACGAGACGCTGCTCGAGACCGACCCGCAGTGCTACAAGGACGTCTCGTTCGGTGAGGGACAGGGCTTCGCCCGCGTCGATCATGCCTTCTTCGAAGGCATCGTCAACATGCGCCGCGACGCGGTCGCCGCCTCGCGCTGACACGACCCGGACGGCGGCCCACACGGGCCGCCGTTTTCCTTCGTGCACGCGCCCAAGGGCTGTTGCACGCCCTCCTTCAACAGACACAAGGCGAGACCGATGACCAACCATTTCGCGGCCACCGCGGCCACCCTTGCCATCCTGATGACCTCGACCGTCCC
>CAYYOE010000337.1:0-3725 GCA_964473055.1 uncultured Rhodobacterales bacterium
GACGCGGGTGGCGCTGGTGGCCGAACACATGAACCACCACCCCGAGTGGTTCAATGTCTACAAGACCGTCGAGGTGACGCTGACCACGCATGACGTGGGTGGCTTGAGCAACCTGGACGTGGCGCTGGCGTCCAAGATGGACCGGCTGGCCGGGTAGGGCGGGCGGAAAACCCGGGTTTTCCGCCCCGAAAAACGCGCGTTTTTCGCCCGGCTTCAGATCTGCGACAGCAGCGTCTCGCCCGACGACAGGTCACACACGCCCGGCCCGGCCTCGATGTTGAGCGCCTTGACCACGCCATCCTCGGCATAAAGCGCGTAGCGGCGCGAGCGGTCGTAGAAACCCGCCGGTTCGGCCGTCCAGTTCATGCCGATCGCCTTGGTGAATTCCGCGCCCGCATCGCCGAGGAAGGTCAGCCCGGCCTCTGCCGCGCCGGTGTCCTTGGCCCAGGCCGCCATCACGAAAGGGTCGTTGACCGAGACGCAGATGATCTCGTCCACGCCCTTGGCGTCGAACTCGCCCTTGGTGCGGATGAAGCTCGGGACATGGGCCGAGGTGCAGGTGCCGGTATAGGCGCCCGGCAGGCCGAAGATCACGACCTTGCGGCCCTTGGTCTTGTCGGCCATCTTGACCGGCTCGGGGCCGTTCGCGCCGAAGATCAGAAGCGTTGCATCGGGCAGCGTATCGCCTGCGGAAATGGTCATGGGTGCGGTCTCCGTCGCTTGTGAACCTGTTCGCTGGGCATATAGGCTTGTCGCAAGACGCGCCAACGCGAAAGGGGCCCTGCATGGAAAAGATCGTCGTGGTGGGGGCCGGGCAGGCCGGTGCTTCCTGCGTCGCGAAACTGCGGAGCGAGGGTTTCACCGGGTCCATCACCCTGATCGGCGAGGAACCCGCGCCCCCCTACCAGCGCCCGCCCCTGTCCAAGGCCTACCTGCTGGGCGAGATGGCGCTGGAGCGGCTCTACCTCAGGCCCGAAAGCTACTATGCCGACGCGGGCATCACCCTGATGCTGGACACCCCTGTCACCGCCATCGACCGGGCTGCGCGGTCTGTCATGGCGGGTGGGCAAGCGGTGCCCTACGATCACCTCGTGCTGGCCACGGGGTCGGTGCCGCGGCGCCTGCCGTCCGCGGTGGGGGGGGATCTGGCCGGGGTGCACACGGTCCGCACCCTGCGCGACGTCGACGCGATGGCGCCCGGGATGCGACCCGGCCGCCGGGCGCTGATCATCGGCGGCGGCTACATCGGGCTCGAGGCGGCGGCGGTGGCGCGCAAGCTGGGGCTGCAGGTGACGCTGATCGAGATGGCGGAGCGCATCCTGCAACGCGTCGCGGCCCCCGAAACCTCGGACTGGTTTCGCGACCTGCACCGCACCCATGGGGTGACGATCCGCGAAGGGGTCGGGCTGACCTGCCTTGACGCGGTCGATGGGCGGGTCGTGGGCGCGATCTTGTCGGATGCGACCGAGCACCCCTATGACATCGTGATCGCAGGCATCGGCATCACGCCCGCCACCGCGCTGGCCGAGGGGGCGGGGCTGACGGTCGAGAACGGGATTGTCGTGGATGCAAGGGGGCGCACGTCGGACCCGGCGATCTGGGCGGCGGGGGATTGTGCGAACCTGCCCTATCGGGGAATGCGGCTGAGGCTCGAGAGCGTGCAGAACGCCATCGACCAGGCCGAGGCGGTGGCGCGCAACATCCTCGGCGCGGGCGAGGATTACGTGCCCCAGCCGTGGTTCTGGTCGGACCAGTATGACGTGAAGCTTCAGATTGCGGGGCTGAACACCGGCTATGACCGGGTCGTGGTGCGCGATGGGGGTGCGGCACGCTCACATTGGTATTTCGCGGGCGACACCTTGCTTGCGGTCGACGCCATGAACGATCCGCGCGCCTACATGGTCGGCAAGCGCCTGATCGAGATGGGACGGTCGCCCACGCCCGAGGCGGTGGCGGACGCGGGCCAGGACCTCAAGCCCCTGCTCAAGGCCTGAGCGATGCGGATCATCGCCGGGCGTCTGCGGGGCAAGAAGCTGGCCGATGTCGGTGCGGGCGATGCGCAAGCGCACCTTCGGCCGACGAGCGACCGGGTCCGCGAAAGCCTGTTCAACCTGATGACCAGCGGCAAGCATGGCGATCCGGTCACGGGCGCGCGGGTGCTGGACCTGTTCGCGGGCACCGGCGCGCTGGGGCTCGAGGCGCTGAGCCGCGGGGCGGCCCATGTCACCTTCGTCGATGACGGCGCGGCGGCGCGCGCTCTGCTGCGCGAGAATGTGGCGCTCTGTGCGGCGCAGGGCGTGACCAAGGTGTTTCGCCGCGACGCGACCGATGTTGGGGCCGTGACGGGTGCGGCCTTCGACCTCGTCTTCGTGGATCCGCCCTATGGCAAGGGGCTGGGCGAACGGGCGCTGACCTCGGCGCTGGCGGGTGGCTGGATCGCGCCCGATGCCCTGATCGTCTGGGAGGAAGGCTCGCCGCCCAGCGTTCCCGCAGGCCTGGGCGTGCTGGACCAGCGCACCTATGGCGGCACGGTCATCACGCTTCTTCGCCCGGCCCCGGGCTGACCCCGTCCGGCATCCCGCAGCGCGACGCGTACGTGCGGATTCCGGAAATGTTTCAAGCAAGCCGCGATTTTCCCGAATGTTACGAGGGTTTTGACGGTTCCGTGGGAAAAACTCACGGCGCCGTGCAGTCCGTGCAGAGCGGCGGCGGATATGTGCATATTCGCACCAATATCTCAGGCTTATCTCGGTTTCGTTTATTGAATGAGAGCCATCGAGGGCGCATCTGTTGTCCATCGAAGGGCGCACCGCCCCGACAAACCCAAACCGGCGCACCACCCAAGACGCGCCACACCACAGCAAACCAGAGGACCTGAACCATGAAAAAGATCATTGCACTCGCCGCCGTCGCCGCTTCGCTTGCCGCACCGGCCTTCGCCGACACCGCCTTCGCCATCCGCCACTTCAACCAGGACAAGGACAGCGTCCTCGAGCGGATCGCCGTGCCGTCCGCCACCGAAGGTGTGGTCGTCTCGACCAACAACCGCTCGGACCTGGCAACGGCCTTCGACGTGTTCAACGCCTCGGCCGACTCGATCGGTGACCTG
Organism: uncultured Rhodobacterales bacterium; assembly: GCA_964473055.1. Taxonomy (GTDB): domain Bacteria; phylum Pseudomonadota; class Alphaproteobacteria; order Rhodobacterales; family Rhodobacteraceae; genus UBA996. The sequence continues at coordinate 3,110 of CAYYOE010000337.1, forward strand.
CGCGGCCTGAACGGCGTGACCGTCATCAACGGGACGCCCTCCGGCGTTGCCGCGGAGATCTTCGCGAACCTGCGCGCCGAAAGCCTCGAAGACGAGTGATCGGTATCCCCAGTCGGTCCGGGCGATCGGCGGTGTGTTCTTATCCCCGCTACCGCCGGGCCCGCGCCGACAAGAAAGCACCCCCACCGAAAGGCGGGGGTGTTTTTGTTCGGGGCGGTCAGTCGCGGTAGGGTCCCGGCGCGCTGCCCCGTTCGGCGGCGACCGCAGCGCGGGCGCTGTCAACCAGCGCCGCCCCGTCTAGGCCCGCGGCATCGGCCTCCGCGATCCAGTCGGCAATAACCTGCGCGCCCAGGGCTTCGATCTCTGCGGTCAGCTCCGGCGACATTTCGGCGATGATGTTGCCCGCATCCTCCATCGCGCGGCGACCCTCGGCGTCGCCGATGTCATGCGCGCGCCCCGCCCAGGCCGAGGCCATGAGGCCGGAATTGGCGTCGATCACGGCGCGCAGGTCATCGGGCAGGCCGTTGTAGACATCGCGGTTCATCGCCCAGAGGAAATAGAGATTGTAAAGTGACAGGTCGCCCGCCACGTCCGTGTGGCTTTCGGTCAGCTCGTC
>CAYYOE010000338.1:0-3723 GCA_964473055.1 uncultured Rhodobacterales bacterium
CTGGATCGCCGCCACCCGGCGCACCAAGGCCTCAGGACTGTCGGCGCGATAGCCGATATGGCCCACGCCCGTGGTGTGGTGGCGCGTCAGCTTCAGCGAGTGGAACTCGTAGTCGTCCCAGGCCCGCAGCCAGGCGCTGTCGCCCACCAGCGCGGACAGCTTCAGCCCGTAGACGCGGGTGAAGAAGTCCAGGCTCTCGTCGAACCGGTCGGTATAGATCTCGACGTGGCCCAGATGCGCGATGTCGTGGATGCGGTCCATTTGCCCCTCCGCTTGTGACTGGGCGGGGCGCCCGGCCCCGCCCGCGTCAGCCCTCATGTCTGCCGGGCGCGCCAGCTTCCTTCATACCCCTCGCGCACGTCGCGCGCATAGGGGACCGGTCCGACGCGGACGCGAACCGTCGTCTGCTTGTGGCGCTCGGTCGCGGTCTTGCCCGTGCCGCCGCCTTCCTCGCCCCAGACCAGTTCCAGCACGTCGCCTTCCTTTACATCCGGGTCCACGACGCCCAGGGACAGCATCGTGCGTTCGTTGAAGCTGTAGCCGTTGAACATCGACAGCCCGGCCAGCCGGTCGCCCATCATCACCCGGTCAAAGGATGACGACGCATAGTTCGGCTGCGGCAGGTCGAGCCACTTGAAGTTCTCGCCCCCCGGCACAAACGACGACGCGATGATCTTCATCACGTCCTCGGGGTTCCAGGCGAAGGTCACCTTGCGGCGGTGCGGCTTGCCCGCCATCGCCTTCAGCGCCTCGGCCCCCACAAAGTCGTGGTCGTGCTTGATGTAGAAGTCGTAGCCCAGTTCATAGGGCGTGGTGTAGTAGTCCTCGATGTTGCCCGACACATAGCTGCCGCCGATCGACCCCGACGCCTCGTAGCTGTTCGCGGGCAGCCAGTCGCGATAGGCGGCCAGGTCCGGGTGGCTGTAGATCGCCGGCAGGGGCGACGGAATCCAGCCCGATTCCAGCGTGTTGGTGGAATAGGCGCGGCTGCCCACGGCGCGGATGCCGAACTCGCGCCCCGCCTCCATGATCGCCGCGAACATCTCGTCCTTCTCGGCGTAGGGTCCCCACAGTTCCAGTCCCGGGGCGCCCGCCATGCCGTGGCGCAGCGCGCGCACCTTGCGGCCCGCGATGGTGATCCAGTCCATGTGGAAGAACTTGATGACCGGCAGCGGCCCGCCGTTCAGCTTGGCCAGGATCAGGTCGGCGTTCGGCCCCTGCACCTGGAACCGCCAGTGGCGCCGCGTCACCAGCTTGCCGTCGGGGCGCATCGGGGACCGCTCGTCGCGCGTCAGCTTGACGTTATGGCGGCCGAGCGACGCGTTCCAGTCGAGCCAGTTCACCGTCGGCACCCGGCCGACGAGGTTATAGTCGTTCTCGCCCTCGCGGAACGCGATCACGTCGCCGATGACATGGCCGGACGGGGACACGGGCACATAGTGTTTGGCCCGGTTCACCTGGAAGTTCGCGAACGAATTGATCGACAGGCTTTCCAGGAACCGCCCCGCATCGGGCCCTTCCACCCGCAGTTCGGCCATGTGGTGCGACTGGTCGAACAGCACCGCGGTTTCACGCCAGGCGCGCTGTTCGTCACGCCAGTTGGTGAACTCGGGCGCGACGACCGGGTAGATGTAGATGCCGGTCTGGCTGTTGCGCAGAAGGCCGACAGTGTCGCCTGCAGCGCGCAGGACATCGGACAGGGATTTGGCAGTCATGGGGTCCTCCCGGGGACTGTATGCAAGGCATAGGGCTTTTGCGCCGGGATAACGCTGGAAAGGGCGGGCCGCGAATAGATTGCCCCGTGATTGCATAAGTATGAGCTACAGATAACTATGAAAATTCCGATCCTCTAGGTCAACACACTGACCTAACTAGGTTAAATCCTCAGGCGTATTGTGTACAGAAAGGTTCATTCCGCAACGCTCGCCACCAGACCGAAGTGACAGGAAGAGTTAATCAAACCATAACGAGCACACACAATATCTTTATATATCATATGGTTGGTCGTTTGTGCACATGTGCACAAACCTCGCCATCGGGGGGTCAGGCCCGCGCCGCCAGCCCTTCGAACAGCCGTGCCACGGCCTCGGCCCCCGGGTCGGTATGGCCGGTCAGCCGGTCACCCGACAGATAGGCCGCCCGCCCCGCCTTGGCCCGCGCCATGCCGGCGGTCGCCGCGGCCCCTTCCCGCGCCGCCGCCGCCGCGGCCGCCAGCCCGCCCGGCAGCGCCGCCAGGGCGGGGGCCAGCGCGTCCACCATAGTCCGGTCGCCAGGCGCTGCGCCGCCCACCTGGCACACCCGGTCGAGCCCCGCCTGCAAGGCCTGGACCCAGCTCCGCCCCGATGCCGACGCATCGCCCGCCGCCGCAAAGAAGATCGCCAGAAGCACCCCTGACGACCCGCCCATGGTCTGACTCAGTTCCGCCCCCAGCGCGCGATACAACTGCGTCGCATCGGCCAGCGGCATCCTGTCGAGCGCCCCCATCAGAGACCGCGCCGCCGTCGCCAGCGTCGACCCCGTGTCGCCATCCCCCGCCCGCGCATCCAGCGCGTTCAGGTCCGCCTCGGCCGCGATCATCAGGGCGCAGCACGCCTCGATCAGCGCCCGGGTGGGCGGATGCGGCGACGGGATCGGCTGCACTGGGGTCAGCCCGTCGGGTAGCGGCAGCACCGCGACCGGGTCCAGCCGGTCAAGCCCCGGCCAGGCGCGCGGTGCCACGGGAGCTGCCAGCAGCGCGCGGTCCTCGGGACCGGCAGGCAGGACCGACAGGGAAAACCCGTGCATGTCGAGCGAGGTCATCAAGGGCGCAGGCCCGACCACCCCGGACAGCCGCGCCGACAGCGCCGAGCGGGCCAGTTCCTCGGTCAGCACCGCCATCTCCAGCGGCGTGGTGGACCCGAGGTTGTTCAACAGCGCCACATGCGGCCCCTCGCCCAGGTGCGGCAGCAGTCGGTCCACGACCATGCCCATGGCCGCGCGGGCGCCCGCGAAATCGACCTGCAGGATGCCCGCCTCGCCGTGGATCCCCAGGCCAAGCTCGGCCTTGCCCGCCTCGATCCGGTGCTCCTTGGGGTTGCCGGGAACGGTGCAGGTGTCCAGCGACATGCCGATGGACACCACCCCCGCGATCACCCGGTGCGCCGCCGCCGTCACAGTGGCCAGGTCCGCCCCCTGTTCCGCCAGCGAACCCGCGATCTTGTGGACGAACAGCGTGCCCGCCACCCCGCGCGGCTGCGGCAGGTCGGGCAGCGCCACGTCGTCGTCCACCACGACCATGGACACGTCCAGCCCCTGCGCCCGCGCCCGTTCCGCGGCGAGGCCAAAGTTCAGCCGGTCGCCGGTATAGTTCTTGACGATCAGCAGGCACCCCGCCGGGCCGGTGACGGCCAGGATCCCCGCCAGCACCGCATCGACCGAAGGGCTGGCGAACACATCGCCGCAGACGGCGGCCGTCAGCATCCCCTGCCCGACGAATCCCGCGTGGCTGGGCTCGTGCCCCGATCCACCGCCCGACACCAGCGCCACCTTGGACCGGTCCCAGTCCGTCCGCACCACGACCTTGATGTGGGGGTATCCATCCAGCCGGGCCAGCCGCCCCGAAGAAGCCCGGACAAGGCCGTCGATGGCCTCGGTCACCAGCGTGTCCTTGGTGTTCATGAACTGCTTCATCGGGGTCTCCCGTGTTGTCTGGCGCGGTCAGGATCGGACGCGCGCACCGGCGGC
>CAYYOE010000339.1:0-3721 GCA_964473055.1 uncultured Rhodobacterales bacterium
TCACAGCCCCAGCGCCGCCTTCACGGCCGGCAGGCCGTCGCCCCCGTCCCGGGTCGTGACGCCGGCGAGCCAGCCGTCCAGTGCGTCCGGGTTCGCCTGCAGCCAGGCGGTCGCGGCGGCCTCGGGGTCGGTGCCGTCGTTCAGGATGGCGCCCATGATCTCGTTCTCCATGGCCAGGGTGAATTCGAGGTTGGCCAGGAAGGTGCCGAGGTTCGGACATTCCGCCGACAGCCCGGCGCGGGTGTTGGTGGCGACCTCGGCCCCGCCCAGGTCCGGGCCGAACCAGTCGTCGCCGCCTTCCAGATAGGTCATGTCGAAGTTCGCGTTCATCGGGTGCGGTTCCCACCCCAGGAACACGATGGGCTGCCCGCGCCGGTCGGAATTGCCGACCTGCGCCAGCATCCCCTGTTCCGAGCTTTCCACCAGTTCGAAACCGCCCAACCCGAACGCATCGGCCGCGATCATGTCGAGGATCAGGCGGTTGCCATCGTTGCCGGGCTCGATCCCGTAGATGCGGCTGTTCAGCGCATCCGCGTTGGCGGCGATGGCGGCGAAATCGGTGATGCCCAGCGCCGCGCCGGCCGCGTTGGTGGCCAGCGTATACTTGGCGCCGGTCAGGTTGGTGCGGACGGTGTCCACCGTGCCCGCGTCGCGATAGGGGGCGATGTCGGCCTCCATCGTCGGCATCCAGTTGCCCAGGAACACATCGACGTCGCCCTGCGACAGGGCCTGGTAGGTGACGGGAACCGAGAGGATCTTGGTCTCGGTCGGATATCCCAGTGCGTTCAGGATGACGCTGGCCGTCGCCGTCGTGGCGGTGATGTCGGTCCAGCCGACGTCCGAGAACACGACGCTGTCGCACTGGGCCTGCGCGGCAGAGCCGATCGAGGCCGTGGCGAGGGCGGTGACGGCGAAGGCCGCGAGGGTGGATTTGAATGTCATTGGCAGAGCTCCCTGTGTCTGCGTCCGGCTGGCCTGCCGGATTATTGTTGATTGACGAGTCAATCAAAAGGCATCTAGCACCGTCTGGCAACGAAAAGGTGCAAGGCGATGCCGAAACTAGGGATGGAGCCTATACGACGTGACGCTCTGGTAAAGGCCACGATTGCCGAAGTGGGGCGTGCGGGGTCGCTGGACGTGACGGTGGCGCAGATCGCCCGCGCCGCAGGCATGTCGCCCGCGCTGGCGCATCACTACTTCGGCGCGAAGGAGGCGATGTTCACCGCCGCCATGCGGCACATCCTGTCGGTCTGGGGCGCCGAGGTGCGGGGCGCGCTGCGCGCCGCGCGTACGCCCACCGACCGGGTCGAGGCGGTGATCGGGGCGAGCTTCTCGCCCCTGAACTTCCGGCGCGACGTGGTGGCGGCCTGGCTGATGTTCTACGTCGAGGCGCAGCGCGACCCGGCGGCGCGGCGGCTGTTGAGGGTGTATCAGCGCAGGCTGGCGTCCACGTTGACCCATGCCTTGCGCCCTTCGCTGGGCGACCGGGCGCGGGCCGGGGCCGACCGGCTGGGGGCGCTGATCGACGGGATCTACATCCGCGCGGCGCTGGCCGACGGCGGGCCGGATGCCGCGGCGGCGGCGGCGATGGTGCGGGCGGCCTGGCACGAACTGGAGGGGCGGGGATGAGCCTTCCCGATGTTCGGCCCGCGGCCAGCCATGTGGTCGATGGTCGCCCGATGGAAGATCGCGCGGGCGCGGAGATTGCCGTGGTCTATCCCGCCACGGGCGAGCGGATCGCCACCGTCCATGCCGCGACGCCCGCGGTGATCGAGGCCGCGCTGGCGGGCGCCGTGCGTGCGCAGGCCGAATGGGCGGGCTGGACCGGGGCCGCGCGGGCCCGCGTGCTGCGCCGGGCGGCCGCCATCCTGCGCGACCGCAACCGCGCCCTGTCGGTGATCGAGACGCTGGATACCGGCAAGCCCCTGTCGGAAACGCTGGTGGCCGACGCAGCGAGCGGTGCGGATGCGCTGGACCATTTCGCGGCGCTGGCCGAGGTGGCGCGGGGCCGCATTGTGGATTTCGGCGCGGATCGCGCGGTGATCACGCGCGAACCATACGGGGTGTGCCTGGGCATCGGGGCGTGGAACTATCCGACCCAGATCGCCTGCTGGAAGGCGGCCCCTGCCTTGGCGGCGGGCAATGCGATGGTATTCAAGCCCTCCGAGGTCACGCCGCTGGGCGCGCTGCAGGTCGGGTTGATCCTGGCCGAGGCGGGGGCGCCACCGGGTCTGTTCCAGGTGGTGCAGGGCGGCGGCGAGGTGGGCGCGGCGCTGTTGGCGGATGCCCGCGTGGCGAAGGTTTCGCTGACGGGGTCGGTCGCGACGGGCCGTCGCGTGGCCGCGGCGGCGGCGGAGCGTCTGGTGCCGGTGACGCTGGAACTGGGGGGCAAGTCGCCGCTGGTGCTGTTCGCCGACGCGGATCTGGAGGCCGCGGTATCGGGCGCGATCCTGGGGAATTTCTATTCGTCCGGGCAGATCTGTTCCAACGGCACGCGGGTGTTCGTGGAACGCCCTCTGGTGGGGCGGTTCCTCGAGCGGCTGGTGGAGCGGATGGCGGGGATCGTCGCGGGTGATCCGCTGGACGAGGCGACGAACTTCGGCCCGCTGGTCAGCGAAGCGCAGGCCGAACGCGTGGCGGGCTTCATCGCCCGGGCCGAGGCCGAGGGCGCGCGGCTTGTCACCGGCGGGCGCCGGATGAACCGGCCCGGGTTCTGGGTGGAGCCGACCGTCTTTGCCGATGTGGCCGACGGGATGGAGGTGGCAACGGACGAAGTGTTCGGCCCGGTGATGTCGGTCCTGGCCTTCGAGGCCGAGGACGAGGTGGTGGCCCGTGCCAATGCCACGCCCTTCGGCCTGGCGGCCGGGGTGTTCAGCGCTGATCTGGGGCGCGCGCGCCGGGTCTTGGGCCGGATCGCGGCGGGGACGGGCTGGATCAATGCCTACAACCTGACGCCTGCGGGGATGCCCTTCGGCGGGGTCAAGGCGTCGGGTTACGGGCGCGAGAACGCCGCCGAGGCGCTGGACGCCTATTCCTGGGTGCGGACGGTCTATGAAGGGGCGGGCGATGTTGCAGCCCCGTACTGAGCGCGCGCCGGTGTTGACCGGCGCCCTCCCGCCCCCGACCTGTCGCGGCTGCGCCGCGGGGCCGGCGTTGGGCCATGCCGACGCCGAAGGCGTCGGCAGAGGCGCGCCGGACCGCGGATCGGCCCGGAGGCGGGCCGCGGTTTCCCCCTGCATGGAGGCGCTTGAGGGCGCATCCTGCGTCCTCAAGCGCCTGTCCGAGGGTGGGGCAGGCCGGACCCGCGTCAAGGGCGTTTCACGCCGCCTGCGGCGGTCGCGCGGGTGCGCGACCCTTGACCCGGCCCCGGCCCGCCATGCCGCGCCGCGCCGGGCCGGGGTGCGGTGATGGAGGCGGACTATGTCATCGTCGGCGCGGGGTCGGCGGGCTGCGCGCTGGCCTTTCGGCTGGCCGAGGCCGGGCGGTCGGTGCTGGTGGTGGAGGAGGGGGGCACCGATGCCGGGCCCTTCATCCAGATGCCGGGGGCCCTGAGCTATCCCATGAACATGGCCCGCTACGACTGGGGCTACCAGTCCGAGCCCGAACCGGGGCTGGGCGGGCGCAGGCTGGCCGTGCCGCGGGGGCGGGTGCTGGGCGGGTCATCGTCGATCAACGGGATGGTCTATGTGCGCGGCCATGCGCGCGACTTCGACACCTGGGC
>CAYYOE010000340.1:0-3704 GCA_964473055.1 uncultured Rhodobacterales bacterium
TTGGTGGGCACCGTGTAGGTGCCGCGGTCATTCTCGCGCAGGATCTCGATGGCGGCGTCAGCAAGGTCGGTCATGTCAGGGCCTTCTGGGTTTCGGGATCGAACCAGCGGATGCGGTCCGGGACAGGGGCAAGGGTCAGCACGTCGCCCGGGTTGGGCATGAGGTTCGAATCGAGGACCGCGCGAAACAGGGCGCCGCCCACCTCGGTCGTGACCAGCGTGTGCGGCCCCAGCGGTTCGACCACGCGCACGGTGGCATCCAGACCATGGTCGGCCAGTGCCACATCCTCGGGGCGGATGGCGAATTCGATCCGGTCCCTGGGCGCGCGGGGCCCGGGGAAGGTTTGCCCCGCCACCTGCCAGCCGTCGCCCGACCGTGCGGCGGGCAGGAAGTTCATCGGCGGGTTGCCGATGAACGACCCGACAAAGCGCGCGGCGGGGTTGCGGTAGACCTCGACCGGACTCGCCGCCTGCACGATGCGCCCGCCGTTCATCACGCTGATCCGGTCGGCCATGGACATGGCTTCGACCTGGTCGTGGGTGACGTAGATCGTGGTGGTGTTGGATGCCGCCAGCACACCCTTCAGTTCGGCCCGCATCTCCATCCGCAGAAGCGCGTCGAGGTTTGACAGCGGTTCGTCCATCAGGATCACCTCGGGCTCCATCGCCAGCGCGCGGGCCACTGCGACGCGCTGGCGCTGGCCGCCCGACAGTTGGCCCGAGTAGCGCTTCAGAAGCTGCTCGATATGCATCAGTTCCGCGGTGCGGGTCACGCGCCGGTCCACCTCGGCCTGCGCCATCTTCTTCATCCGCAGGCCGAAGGCGATGTTCTCGAACACCGTCAGGTGCGGGAACACGGCGTAGTTCTGGAACACCATGGCGATGCCCCGTTCGCGCGGCGGCAGGCCATCGACGCGCTTGTCGCCGATCCAGACTTCGCCCCTGGTCGCCGTCTCCAGCCCCGCGATGATGCGCAGAAGCGTGGTCTTGCCGCAGCCCGAGGCGCCCAGAAGCACCATGAACTCGCGGTCGGCGATGGTCAGGTCCACCTCGTGCAGCGCGGTGAAGCTGCCGAAGGACTTGGCAACGCCCTTGATGCGGATTTCGGCCATGGGCCCCTCCCTAGCGGTTGGCGATGCCCCACATCGCGAACAGGTATTTGCGGACAGCGAAGATGAACAGAAGCGCCGGGATCACCAGCACCGCGCCGCCTGCGAACTTCAGGTGCAGGGGCGACACATCCAGCGATTGCAGAAGGAACGCGGTCAGCGTCTTGTTCTGGATGGTCAGGACGGCGGCCGCGAACACCTCGTTCCACGAGATGACGAAGGCAAAGACGGCGGAGGCCGCGATGCCGGGCGCGGCCAGCGGCAGGACGACCTTCAGAAACGCCTGCACCCGCGTGCAGCCCAGTGTCCAGGCGGCCTCCTCCAGTTCCACCGGGATGCCCGAGAACAGCGAGAAGGTGATCAGGACCGCGAAGGGCAGCGCAAGCGTGGCGTGGACCAGCGCCAGCCCCAGGATCGTATCATCAAGCCCGGTGCGGATGAACATGACGGCCAGTGGCAGCGCCAGCAGCGGCAGCGGGAAGGCCCGGGTCATGATGACGAGGAAGCGGAACGCCTCCTTCCCAGGAAAGTCGAACCGCGACAGGGCATAGCCCGCGGGCGCGCCCACGCCGATGGCCAGCACCATCGTGACGGCGGCCACCTGGATGGAATTCCACAGCGCGTCCACCACGCCGCGGAAGCCGAAGAAGAACTCCATCGACGCGGTGTCGAACGACGGCCATAGGCTTTTCGGGAAGGCCGTTACCTCGGATGGCGCCGAAAGCGCGTTGACCATCAGAAGCCAGATCGGCACCAGCACCCACAGCACCAGAAGCGTGGTGCCGGTAATGAACACCCAGCGGCCGGACCGGCGCACCGCATCGGGCGCCACGGCAGGCGTATCGGGAACAGCGGTCATATCCGGGCCTCCTTGGGCACATGCAGCAGCCGCAGGATGACCACGGTGAACGCGACCGAGATCGCCAGGATCACCATGGCAAAGGCTGCCGCCACGCCCCGGTCCTGCATGGTGAACTGCCAGTGATAGGTCTCGCCCATCAGCACGGGGAACTGCGTCCCGCCCAGCGCGACGACCACGGCAAAGACCTCGAACGCCAGGATCACCCGCAGGATCAGCGCGGTCTGCAAGGACGGCTTGAGCATCGGCAGGGTCACGCGGCGGAACCGTTGCCAGCGGGAGGCGCCGAACACCTCGGCCGCCTCGCCGTATTCCTTGGGGATCAGGCCCATGCCCGCCACGATGATCACCATCATGATCGCGGTGGCGCGCCAGACCTCGGCCAGGACGATGGCCAAAAGGATCACCCAGGTGTTCTGGTAGGACAGGAACAGGATCGGACGGTCGATCAGCCCAAAGCCCGACAACATGGAATTGAGGAACCCCGACTGTTCGAATACCGCGAGCCAGATCAGCCCGGCGGCAAGGTCTGAAATGCCCAAGGGGATGGCGAAGATGTACAGGATCGTCGACCGGCCCCTTTCCAGCTTGGTCACGATCGACGCCATGGTCAGCGCCATCGCCAACTGGATCGGCACCACCAGTGCTGCCAGCAGCAGCGTGTTCCAGAACGCGGTCGGGAACTTCCAGTGCGTTCCCATTCGCTCGTAGTTGCCGAGCGACCATTCCCCGCCCCGCGTGAAGCTGTCGGCGGCGACCAGCACGAACGGGTAGAGGAAGAACACGCACAGGAACAGCGTGGCAGGCAGAAGCAGCAGGTAGGGCAGCGCGCGGGGCATGGGCTGTCTCCTGTGACAGACGGGTGTCGGCAAGGCAGGGGCGGCCCCCCTCTCCCACCGGGAGAGGGGAGGGGGGAGAGGCCGGCGCGCCCCGCCCCCAAACCCTCCCCCCACGCGGGGGGAGAGGGACACGTCAGCTTTGGGTCAGTTCACCGATCAGTTCACCGGGCACGGGCCGTCCGACGGCGCGTCCGGGGCCCAGCAGGGCGCGCCCGTCTGCTCGATCAGCGCGCGCAGAGCCTCGGCCTGGGCGTCAAGCGTTGCACGGACCGGGCGGCCGCCCAGTACGATCTGCTCGAACGTGTCGGTGTAGATCTGGTTGAACGCCCCGCCCTGATCGCCCAGCCCCATCGGCAGAAGCGCGGGCAGCGCATCATCCGCGCCCGTCATCGCCGCAATGGCCGGGCCGAAGGCGCGGACCGAGGCCGGCATGTCGTCGGGCAGGTCCACCGCCTTGACCGGGAAGAAGTTCGTCGCCCGCAAGGTGGCGATCTGGGTTTCCTCGGACAGCATGTAGTTCACCAGCGCCTTGGCCTGGTCCATGTCCGGCGCCGTCTGCATCACCGCGATGCCCGCCACCACAGGCATGAAGGCGCGGCCCTCAGGTCCGGCCGGCGCGGGGAAAGCCACGAAGTCGTCGGGCCGCTGGTTGAACGCATCGCCCAGCCGCGCGATGTGGTCAAAGGCGATCCAGACGTCCTCGGTCAGAAGGGCTTCCTGCATGAAGCTGTAGTTCGTGCTGGCCGGGTTGGTCTGCGCCCAGAGGGTCTTGAACGTCTCCCAGGCGGTTTCCGCCTCGGCCGACCGGAACTCGGTCACGGTCGATCCGGTGTAGGCGGGAAGCAGGAAGCCCTGGAAGAAGCGGTGCTTCAGCCCCTGCGGACCGGCCGGAAAGCCG
>CAYYOE010000341.1:0-3703 GCA_964473055.1 uncultured Rhodobacterales bacterium
CGGGCATGGTGCTGTCCACGCTTCTGGGCTACCTCGGGATCTACGCGATCCTGACGCTGGCCTATGTGGGCGTTCTGTTCCACCTGGCGCGCAAGGCCGCCCGGGGCGAGGTGCTGCCCGAACGCCCGAAATCCGGCGCCGCCATCGCCGCCGTCACCCCAGCCGAGTAGTGCGATGTTCGATCACCTGGCCCTGACCTTTTCGGACCCTGCCCTGTACCTGCCCTTCGTCTTTGCCGGGCTCATGGGCCTGTCGATCCTGATCTACGTCGTCTTTGACGGCTTCGACCTGGGCGTCGGCCTGCTGACACCGCTGGCCGAGCCCGCCGAGAAGGACCGCATGATCGCCTCCATCGGGCCGTTCTGGGACGCGAACGAGACCTGGCTGGTGCTGGCCATCGGCATCCTGCTGGTGGCCTTCCCGGTTGCACACGGCGCGATCCTGACCGCGCTCTACCTGCCCGTCGCCATGATGCTGACCGGCCTGATCCTGCGCGGCGTGTCGTTCGAGTTGCGCGCAAAGGCCCCCGCCGCGCAGAAGGGCCTCTGGAACGGCGCCTTCTTCGCCGGATCGCTGATGGCATCCCTGGCGCAGGGCTACATGCTGGGCCTCTACATCATGGGGCTGGAAAGCACGCTGTTCCATGTGGCCTTCGCCTGCCTGACCGCGGTATTCCTGACCGTGGGCTACAGCTTCATCGGCGCGGCCTGGCTGATCCTCAAGACCGAGGGCGCGCTGCAGTGGAAGGCGATCCGCTGGGCGCGCGGCGGCATCTGGGGGCTGGTCCTGGGCATGGCCGCGATCTCGGCGGCCTCGCCGCTGGTCTCCGACCGGATCTGGGCGCGCTGGTTCAGCTGGCCGGAAATCGCCTGGCTGTCACCCCTGCCGGTGCTGTCGGCGGTACTGCTGGTGCTTTTGTGGCGCAGCCTCTACGCCCTGCCCCGCACCGACGACCGCGGGTCGATGGCGCCCTTCGCCTATGGCACGGGCCTGTTCACGCTGGCCTTCCTGGGATTGGCCTGGTCGTTCTACCCCTACGTCGTGCCCGAGCGGATCACGATCTACGAAGCCGCCAGCGCGCCGGAAAGCCTGTGGATCATCCTGGTCGGCACGCTGGTCGTGCTGCCGATGATCCTGGCCTATACCGCACTTGCCTACTGGGTGTTCCGCGGCAAGGCGACCGACCTGCGCTACGACTGAAGGCGCGGACAGGGGGCGCTGCCCCCTGGGGCCTGGCGGCCCTACCCCCGGGATACTTGGACCATATCGAAGCGCAACCGGGCCTATTCGGCGGCGATCCGGTCCTGCGCGGGCGCGGCGCGGTAGAGGTAGTCGCGCGTGATCGGCACCGTGTCGATCCGGCGTGCCAGCTGGATCTGGAACACGCCCTGGTCCTGCAGGCGGAACGCCATCTCGCAGGACAGGAGGTAATAGCGCCACATCCGACAGAACCGGTCGTCGTAGAGCGCGCGCGCCTCGGCCTGCCGCGCGGTGAAGCGGTCGTGCCAGTGGCGCAGGGTCTCGGCATAGTGCAGGCGCCAGACCTCGATGTCGGCGGTCACCAGCCCTGCCGCCTCGACATGCGGCGCGACCTCGGACAGGGACGGCACATAGCCGCCGGGGAAAATGTACTTTTCCAGCCAGGCGCTGGTGGCCTGCGGCGGCGCGGTGCGGCCGATGGTATGGACCAGCGCCACGCCATCCGGGGCCAGCCGGTCGCGGATCGTGCGGAAGTAGGCGGCATACTGCGGCAGCCCCACATGTTCGAACATGCCCACCGACACCACGCGGTCGAAGCTGCCCGTCACCGCGCGAAAGTCTTGCAGGCGGATCTCGACCCGGTCGGCCAGACCCGCGGCCCGGACCCGTTCCGTGGCCATCCGGTGCTGCTCGGTGCTCAGCGTGACGCCGGTGACCCGTGCGCCCCAGTCGCGCGCCAGCGTGATCGCAAGGCCCCCCCAGCCACAGCCGATGTCCAGCACCCGCATGTCCGGTTCCAAGAGCAGCTTCTTCGCGACATGCGCCGTCTTGGCCGCCTGCGCCTGGTCCAGCGTCATGTCCGGCCGCGCGAAATAGGCGCAGGAGTACTGCCGGTCGGCATCGAGAAACAGGTCGTAGAGCTGCGCCGACAGGTCGTAGTGATGCGCCACGTTGGCCCGCGACCGGCCCGCGGGGTTCCATTGCCGGACGTGGCGCAGCGTAGTGCGCAGGGCCGCCAGGGGCCGCTGCCACAGCACTGGCTGCGCGATCGCGCGGTTCGTCATCGCCAGCGTGAACAGGCCGCGCAGGTCATCGCCCGCGATGGTCAGGGTGCCGTCCATATAGGCCTCGCCCACCGCAAGGTCGGGCGCCAGGCAGGCGCGGCGCGCGAAACCCGGGTCGGTCACCGTCATCGCCACATGCGGTGCTCCGCCGTCACCGTAGTGTCGCGGCGGTTGCCCTGGCAGCGTCAGTGTCAGATCCCCGCGCCGGATCTGGCGCGAAAGCCATGCGTCAAGCATCGCGTCCCACATCGCACTTCCCCCTCGCCCCCCGTTGGCGGGGCACGCACGGGCGTCCGGACCGGATCGCCGGAAAGCCGCTGCGGCCCGCCGGGGAGTCCTTCGTGAGTCACCAGCAGCGATGTTGCCACGGATCCCGGCAAATTCAAGGTGATAGGCGCAGATTGCGCGGATTCCGGCGGGATTTGACCCATGTCAAGTTTGCTTGCCTTACAAACTGTCAATCTGACTGGACAGTGGAGGATTGCCCCATGCGCATCGTCTTCGTCCATCCCTACTATCGCTCCGGCGGGGCCGAGATCGCGGGGAACTGGCCGCCCGCCTGGGTCGCCTACCTGACCGGGCATCTGAAGCGCGCAGGCTTCGACGACATCCACTTCATCGACGCGATGACGAACAACCTGACCGACGACCAGTTGCAGGTGCAACTGGCCGCGCTCAAGCCCGATGTGGTGGGCGTGACCGCGATCACGCCGAACATCTATGCGGCCGAACGCGTGCTGGAGATGGCCCGCGATCTGGTGCCGAACGCCCTGCGGGTGCTGGGCGGCGTGCATGCGACCTTCATGTACCGGCAGGTCCTGACCGAGGCGCCCTGGGTCGATGTGATCGTCCGGGGCGAGGGCGAGGAGATCCTGGTTGCCCTGATGGAGGCCGTGCGCGATGGCCGCTGGCCCGCCGACCGGCGCCGCATCAAGGGGCTGGCGTTCCTCGATGGCGACGAGATCGTGGCCACCCAGGCCGCGCCCACGGTCAAGGACATCGACAGTATCGACCCCGACTGGACGATCCTGGAGTGGGAGAAGTACATCTACATCCCGCTGAACCGCCGCGTCGCGATCCCGAACATGGCGCGGGGCTGCCCCTTCACCTGTTCGTTCTGCAGCCAGTGGAAGTTCTGGCGCGACTACCGCGTGCGCGACCCCAAGAAGGTGGTCGACGAGATCGAGCGGCTGGTGCGCGACCACGGCGTGGGGTTCTTCATCCTGGCGGACGAGGAACCGACCATCAACAAGAAGAAGTTCGTCGAGTTCTGCCAGGAGCTGATCGACCGCGGTCTGCCCGACAAGGTCCAATGGGGCATCAACACCCGCGTCACCGACATCTACCGTGACCGCGACCTCTTGAAGTTCTATCGCAAGGCGGGGCTGGTGCATGTGTCGCTGGGCACCGAGGCTGCGGCGCAACTGAAGCTGGATCTG
>CAYYOE010000342.1:0-3685 GCA_964473055.1 uncultured Rhodobacterales bacterium
GCCGGATCCGCGAGGAAGAAGCCGTCCTGCGCGGAAAGGCGGACGGCGTGCTGGATTTCCTGACCATCAGCCATTTGGCGGACGAGAAGGCAGGCAACCTGTCGGGCGGGCAGAAGAAACTGCTGGAACTTGGTCGCACCATGATGGTCGACGCGCGCATCGTGTTCCTGGACGAGGTGGGCGCAGGCGTGAACCGCACGCTTCTGAACACGATCGGCGATGCCATCGTCCGGCTGAACCGCGAGCGCGGCTACACCTTCTGCGTGATCGAGCACGACATGGATTTCATCGGCCGCCTCTGCAACCCGGTGATCGTGATGGCCGAGGGCCGCGTGCTGGCCGAGGGCCCCGCCGACCATATCATGGAAAACGAGGCAGTGATCGAGGCCTACCTGGGGCGGGGCATGAAGAACAAGGTCGTTGCGGGGGCGGTGTCGTGACGCTGTCGCACGCCGTCCCGGTGCTTGCGCGGTTTGCCCCGGCAGGAGCCTCCGGCGGAGGTATTTTGACAAGGATGAAGCAGCAGAGCGGGGCGCGCCGTGGCTGAGCCCTTCCTGATCGGCGACACGATGCGTGGGGGCTACGGCCCGGCCGACATCCTGAACGATTGCACCATCGCCGTGGACGCAGGGAAGATCACGGTGATCGTCGGGCCGAACGGCGCGGGCAAATCCACGGCAATGAAGGCGGTGTTCGGGATGCTGTCCCTGCGCGGCGGCGCGGTTCGTCTGGCGGGCGAGGACATCACCGGCCTGACGCCGCAGGACAGGGTTGCCAAGGGCATGGCCTTCGTCCCGCAAACAAACAACATCTTCCCCTCGATGACCGTCGAGGAGAACCTGGAGATGGGCGCCTTCCTGCGGCGCGACGATTTCCAGGGCACGATGGAGGAAGTCTTTCACCTGTTCCCGATCCTGAAGGAAAAGCGCCGTCAGGCGGCGGGCGAATTGTCGGGCGGGCAGCGCCAGCAGGTCGCCGTCGGCCGTGCGCTGATGACACGGCCCAAGGTCCTGATGCTGGACGAACCGACCGCAGGCGTCAGCCCCATCGTCATGGACGAGCTGTTCGACCGGATCATCGAGGTGGCTCGCACCGGCATCTCGATCCTGATGGTGGAACAGAACGCCCGCCAGGCGCTGGAAATCGCGGATACCGGGTATGTGCTGGTGCAGGGCCGCAACGCATTCACCGATACCGGGGCCGCGCTTCTGGCCAACCCCGAGGTGCGCCGCACCTTTCTGGGAGGATGAGAGTGATCATGCGCGCCCTTCTTCCCGCCCTCGGCCTTGCGGCGTTCCCCCTGGGGGCGCTGGCGCAGGAGGCCTACGACTGCACCGGCCTTTCGGTGTGCGAGGGCACCGCCCCCTGCATCGATGTGGACAGCCCGTTGCGCCTTGTCCTTGAACGGTTCCGCGCGCGCGTCATTGATGCGGAGGGCCGGGCAATCGTTCTGGACCGGTCGCTGACGCGCAGCGCGCGCGACACGGACCGGGCGTTCGCGGCCAACACGCCCGGCAACACGGCGCTCCTGCTCAGTTTCACGGGGGAGACTGGCGGCCTGACCATCACCGAGCATACGCGCGACGATGGCACCGCGCCCCTTGCCGTGACCCTGACCGCAATCTGCCGACCGGAGGGGGGCTGAGCCATGGATCCGCTGAACGCCATCGTGGCACTTCTGAACTTCGTCATCATCCCGGCCACCGCCTATGGCGCGCAACTGGCGCTGGGGGCGCTGGGGGTGACGCTGCTGTACGGCATACTGCGGTTCTCGAACTTCGCCCATGGCGACACAATGGCCTTCGGCACGACAATCACCATCCTGGTCACCTGGGCGTTTCAGGCGGCGGGCGTGTCGCTTGGACCGCTGCCCACGGCGCTGCTCGCCCTGCCCTTCGGAATCGCCGGCTGTGCCGCCCTTCTGCTGGCCACCGACCGCACGATCTATCGTTTCTACCGACGGGTGAAGGCCGCGCCGGTGATCCTGGTGATCGTGTCCATGGGCGTCATGTTCGTGATGAACGGACTGGTTCGCTTCATCATCGGGGTCGATGATCGCAGCTTTGACGACGGCACGCGGTTCATCATCAGCGCGCGCGACTTCCGTGCCATGACCGGCTTGCAGGAAGGGCTGGCCTTCCGAACCAGCCAGGCCATCACCATCGTCACCGCCCTTGTCACCATGGCCGCGCTGTTCTGGTTCCTGAACCGCACCCGCACCGGCAAGTCGATGCGCGCCTATTCCGACAACGAGGACCTGGCGCTTCTGTCCGGCATCAGCCCGGAACGGGTGGTGGCCGTCACCTGGATCCTGGTGGCCGCGCTCGCCACCATCGCGGGGGTCCTTTACGGCCTCGACAAGTCGTTCCGTCCCTTCGTCTATTTCCAGCTTCTGCTGCCGATCTTCGCGGCGGCCATCGTCGGCGGCCTGGGCAGCCCGCTGGGGGCCATCGCGGGCGGTTTCGTCATCGCCTATTCCGAGATCACGCTGACCTACGCGTTCCGCAAGGTGGTGGGATACCTGCTGCCGGGCGGCTGGGAACCGGCGGGGCTGCTGCAACTTCTGTCCACCGACTACAAGTTCGCCGTCAGCTTCGTTATCCTGATCATCGTGCTGCTGTTCAAGCCCACGGGACTGTTCAAGGGGAAAGCGGTATGAGGCTCGACCGTATCCATCCGGCCGTCCTGTTCGCGCTGGTGGGGGTGCTGTTCGTCATCACCGGCGCCACGCAGAGCTGGAACCTGGCCCTGACGATCGCGAACATGGCGCTGGTTTCCGCCATCATGGCGCTCGGCGTGAACATGCAGTGGGGCTATGCCGGCCTGTTCAACATCGGCGTCATGGGGTTTGTCGCCCTCGGCGGTCTGGCGGCAGTCGTCGTGTCCATGCCGCCGACGGTCGATGCCTGGGCAGCCGGAGGGCCGCGCATGCTGGCGGCGCTGGTCGTCGGCGCGGGCACGATCGTGGGGGCGATCGTCGCCTGGAAGCGGCTCCCGCCGGGTCGTCAGCGCACGCTGATCCTGCTGGCCATCCTGGTCATCGGCTTCTTTCTTTACCGCTATCTGCGCGACCCGGCCGCCGCGGCGATCGAGGCCGTGAACCCGGCGGGGACGGGGTATCTGGGCGGGCTTGGGCTGCCGACGATTCTGTCCTGGCCCGTGGGTGGGCTGCTGGCGGCCGGTGCGGCCTGGATCGTCGGCAAGACGGCGCTGGGCCTGCGGTCCGACTATCTGGCCATCGCCACGCTGGGCATCGCCGAGATTGTCATCGCCATCCTGAAGAACGAGGACTGGTTGTCGCGCGGGGTCAAGAACGTGGTGGGCATCCCCCGCCCCGTGCCGCAAGAGATCAACCTGCAGGCCGATCCCGCCTTTGTCGAGCGCGTGACGTCCTGGGGGTTGGAGCCGGTTGCGGCCTCGACGATCACGGTCAAGCTGGCCTGGATGGGCCTGTTCACGCTGGTGCTGGTGGTCCTGCTGGTGGCGCTGCAACTGGCGCTGCATTCGCCCTGGGGCCGGATGATGCGCGCCATCCGTGACAACGAGGTCGCGGCCGAGGCCATGGGCAAGGACGTGACCCGCCGCCACCTTCAGATCTTCGTGCTGGGGTCGGCCATCTGCGGGCTGGCGGGCGCGATGATGACGACGCTGGACGGGCAGTTGACCCCCGGCACCTACCAGCCGC
>CAYYOE010000343.1:0-3684 GCA_964473055.1 uncultured Rhodobacterales bacterium
GAAGGGGAAGCGAAAGTACTGCTGGTACAGATCCACCATCGCATCGGCCAGCCACAGCCCTGCGGCACAGCCCGCCAGCACTCCGATCAGCCCGATCAGCGCGGCCAGTTTCAGGTAGTGCCCCGCGATGGCCCGCGTGCTGTATCCGACCGCCTTCATCAGCCCGATCTGGGTGCGCTCCAGCGAGACGAGCCTGCCCAGCACCATGTTGACCAGAAACGCCGAGACCAGCAGGAAGACGGGCGGCGTAAACGTGGACAGCGCAGAAAGCTGGCTCATCTCGCTGGCGAGGAACGCATGCGATGCCTGACGGCCGCGGTCATGCGCGCCGGTGCCGCCATAGGGCGCCAGCACACGGTCCACGGCGACAACGACGGCGCGCGCGTCGGCGTCGCGTGTCAGCCGCAAGGCGATGTCGTTGACGGCGCCGTCCATGTCCATCGCCGCAGCGGCCCCCGCCTCGGGCAGCCAGACGATTCCGAAGCGCCGGTCATCGGGCATCAGCGCGCCGGGCCCCAGCGTGTAGACGAATTCCGGGCTAAGGACCCAGCCCGTCACGGTCAGGTCGCGCCGCTGTCCGCCCATGATCGCCCGCAGATGTGCTCCGGGCACAAGTCCGTGGGCCTCGGCGAAGGGCTCGGACAGGGCGATCTCGTCCGGCCGGTCGGGCAATGGCAGCCGCCCGCGCCGCAGGAGGGGCAGGTTCAGCACCCCGCCATCCGCCGCAAGGGACACCACCCTGGCGGTCGCCGGCTCGGACATGCCCGGCACATCGAGGATCGCCGAGAACGAGATGCGCCCCTCGACCTGCGCGACACCGTCGATCCGGGAGATCTCGTCCAGAACCGACCTGGGCGCACGGGTCAGCCCGGCAAAGACCTCGGCGAACCGGAAACGGTCGTAGTAGGCGGCCTGGGTCTGATCGAGCGTGCGCAGCGTCGCCTGCGCGCCGACCAGCACCATGATCCCGCACGCCAGCACCAGCGCAATCGCCAGCGCCTGCGCCCAGATCCGGCGCAGGTCGCGCAACAGCTTCCGGTCGAGCACCTTCACCACGTCACCTCGTTGGGCTCCAGGCGGTCGGTATTGCGTTCGTCCCGCACCACCAGGCCATCCGCCAGAACGACAACCCGGTGCGCGATGCGCTGGATCATCGCGTTATGGGTGATCAGGACCGTCGCCGTGCCAAGGTCGCGATTCACCTCCCACAAGGCTTCCAGCACCTGCACACCGGTCGTGCTGTCCAGCGCGCCGGTCGGTTCGTCGCACAAGAGCACATCGGGCTGCTTGGCGATGGCCCGCGCGATGGCCACGCGCTGCTGCTCACCCCCCGAAAGTTCGGCCGGGAAATGATCCAGCCGATGCGCCAGTCCGACGCGGTCCAGCGCCTCTTCGGGCCGCATCGGCGCGCGCGCGATCTCGGTCACCAGGGCCACGTTCTCGCGCGCGGTCAGGCTGGGCACGAGGTTGTAGAACTGGAAGACGAAGCCGACGTGATCGCGGCGGAACGCCGTCAGGGCGGCATCCGAGGCGCACGTCAGGTCGCGGTCGCGAAAGCGGACGGTGCCCGAGGTCGCCCGGTCGAGCCCGCCGAGGATGTTCATCAGCGTGGACTTGCCCGACCCCGACGCGCCCAGCAGGACCACCATCTCGCCTTCGGAAAGGTCCAGGCTGACCCCGCGCAGGGCCTGCACCGTTACCGACCCCGTGGTGAAGACCCGGGTGATGTCCGCGGCCCGGAAGATCGCGGAGGGGGGGCGCGCGTCGTCCATGCCGGACAGTCTGGCACAGGACGGGGTCCGGGGGAATTGACCTGCAACAAGCCCTCGACCCGGCCGCGCGGCACGCTTGCCAGCGGAACCAACCCCTGACGCCGAAAGATCAACATCGTCTCGCGGGAAATGGACCATTGGCAATTGGAAAGGCCCGATGACGGTATTGTGGATCATCGTCATGGCCCTCTCGGGGCTGGCCGTTGCGGCATTCTCCGATCATGGCCTCGCGGTAGGTCTGGCCTTCGTTGCACTTGGCGTGGCGCTGGTCGTGGCCATCCCCCTGATGAACTTCTGGATGCCGCTGATCCTGCTGGTGCCGGTGATGGTGTCTCGCGCGGCGGTCCGCACGGTGCTCGGCATTCTGTTCTCCGCGATCCTCGTCTTGATCGTGGTCATGCCGGGCAACTTCTTGATCGCCGAAGAACGGGCGCGCCAGGTCCATTAACGGGGCCCCGCGCTGGCCGCACCTCCGCGTTCGATCGAATTCGTCGCTGGCACCTGCCAGGATCTCGGGGTTGCATCCCGCCAGGAAACCCACATTTGCGGCCCGGTGTGCGCCGAGGTTCTGACCGTGGGCGGGATCGACCGGGTGCGCGTCCGGCTGGAAGACCGGCGCATTGGTCTGCCTGCTCCGTCCTGCCGGATCGAGGCCACCCCCAGCGCGGATTGCGCCGCGCGCCTGCCCGGCCGCGATCCGGTCGCGACCTGCCTGCTGTTCCGGAGGGACGATGGCGCGTAGGCCGATCTGGTCGTGCAGGTCTTCGTCACGCCACGCAGCCGCAACCTCGGTGCCCTGGTCCGGCCTCTGCGCGCTACGCACGGTCGTCACGGACACCCGTCCCGGCGGCGACTGGGCGATCCGGCGCGTGGCCGGCAGGCACACCCTGGCCACCCCGCCTGCGTTGGAGGTTCTGGCACGGGCGGGCATCGTGGCGCCTCTCGCGGCGGTGGCCGATGCAGGGGACGGCGATGACTGGAACAGCTGGTATGCTGCCCCATGGCGGGCCGCTCTGACGGCCTCGGCGCAGGACCTCCGGGCCGATGGACTCGATCGGAACGGGCGGCTGGCACGAGAGATCGCGCCATACTTCCGCAACCACTTGTTCGACCGTCCGCTTGCGTCCTACGAGACGCTATTGCGCTGGCAGCTTGCCACCTCGCGCGCGACCAGCGATGTGGTACGGGCAAATCCCTCGCGCGCGGCGCGGGGCACACCGATCTTGCCGGATATCGAACGTCTGTTCGAGGCGCTGGAATGCCCGGACTTCGGGACCAGGCCGGACGTGGCGGCCGCGATCGCCAGCCAGATTCTCACGGCCCCGCCTGACACCTACGCCGCCCTGTCCGACCGCTACATGGCCGCGATGGACTCCGGCGAACTGGTCCGGCGCGCGCTTTTGCCTGCGGCAAGCGCCGTCAGCCCCCGGGTCTGATCGACCCTGCGCGCGATCGTTCCGTCGACTTCTGTCCCCGACCGCGACCGCATCCTGATCGCCGCCTGCACGGGCGATCCCGCCCTGCGCGAGGTTCACGTCCTGAGCGCGCTGTCCGTCATGCAGAAGATGGTCACGGATTTTCCCATGTACGCCACCGGCCCGGGAACCAGAAGCACCTTCGACGACACATTTCGCTACGGCATTCGGGTTCTGCGCCAGTCGGAGCGTCCCGACATGGCAGACCCGATCCGCGCGCAGATCGACTGGGAAGATTTGGCCAGCCGCCGGAACTATTCGGGCGATGCAGCATGGTCCGTCGACAGGGTGGTGGCGCTTTATTCCAATGTGCCCGCAGTCGAGGGCCGCAATCCGCAGATCATCCGCTAGTCGCCCTCGCGCGCCTCGTCCGCGTCGCAGCGGCGGAAGGGGCCGTAACCCGTCAGCACCTCGATCTCGCGGCCCACGGCGGCGCG
>CAYYOE010000344.1:0-3679 GCA_964473055.1 uncultured Rhodobacterales bacterium
CCCCGGATCGCCTCGACGATCTTGTCAGCCATCACCTGTCCCCGTTTGCTCCTGTCTAGGGGCTGGAAGGGGATAAAGGCAACCACGCTGAACAACGCGGCTTTTCGGCATCGTGCAGGCGTTCCAGGGCGGTGACCCGATCAGACCGGCACGTCGTCGAACAGGTCGTCGTCATCGTCATCGTCCGATGATGCGTCTCCGGCCACGTCGCCCGAAGGTGCAGGCTCGCCCGAGAGCGAGCGGTTCAGTTCGGCCTGCAGCGCCTCGAGTTCTTCACGCAGGGTCGTCAGGTCGGCGGCTTCCTCGGCGATGCGCGCCTCGATCCGGGCGATCCCGTCGCGCAGATCGGTAAGGTCGGGTGCGCCAGCCGTGCCGTTGCCATGTTCCGTCATTGTGGGCCTCCCGTCTGAAGCTGAGCTTCATGTTACAGTGGTTAGGGGCAGAACGCAGTCCTGTTTCAGGGTCGGTTCCTCACCGCAGGTGAACCTGCCCGATGCCAAGCCGCCGCAGGATCGAACCGAAACCCTTGGCCCTTGGCACGAAGCAGGGCCGCCCTGACCCGGCCCGTCAACCGGGACCGCGCGGATGCGCCGTGGCGCCCGCACAAACGCTGCACAAGGGGGCATGCGGCACCACTTCCAACCGTGCATCCTCGATCGGGTCGCCGCACTTCAGGCAGATACCGAACGTGCCATTTTCGAGGCGGGCAAGCGCATCCCCGATCAGGCGAGCCTCGACCTCGCCCGACTGGCCCAGGCGCTCCAGAACCTCGTCACCCTCGCGTTCGACGGCCAGTTCCTCCCAGTCCGCGTTCTGGTGCGAATCCAGTTCCGCA
This sequence comes from uncultured Rhodobacterales bacterium, assembly GCA_964473055.1. Lineage (GTDB taxonomy): Bacteria > Pseudomonadota > Alphaproteobacteria > Rhodobacterales > Rhodobacteraceae > UBA996. The sequence goes on from CAYYOE010000344.1 coordinate 836, forward strand.
TCCAGCGCATGCAGCCGCGTGTCGAGTTCGGCCAGCCGACCCTCGAGGATCTGCCGCCAATGTGCCTGAGATTGCGGCATGAGTTCTCTCCCTTTTCAACTTGTGCCAGCCTGCCGGTCAGGCACCCGCCCTGCCTTGATGCAGGTCAACCGCCAGGCGTCAGTTGATGTCGAGGTCGAGCGGCATGGCCATCGCCATGGCAATGGGGGCGTGCTCGGTCTCTGCCTCAGGGGCCGGGTCCTGGAAGTCACGCACGGGGTGCATCGGCGTGGCGCCTTCGGTCGGCATGTCGGTGTCGGTCGGGTCCGCCCAGGCAGCGGGGTCGTCGGTCCCGAACACAAGCTCGGCCTCCGTGGTTTCCGGTCCCGGCAGGTTCGCGTGAAAGGCATCCTCGACCGAACCGACGATGCGCACGGCCTTGTGGCCATGGGCCTGGCCGAGCCTGCCGCGCCCGAGGATTCGTCCGTCCCTCGTGGTCAGGGCGACGCGGACCAACGCCTCTTGCGGCAGCGGGATCAGATCGCCCGGCCGCAAGGCCGCCAGCCGCTCGAACGGAAGCGAAACCTTGGCCAGTTGTGCGTCGATCGGCGCTTCGGCGGGCTCGATCGCGCGTTCCAGGGCGAGGGCCCAGGCATCCGGCGTGTGAATGGTCGCGACCGGATCGAGGGCGGGATACGCGAACAACACCCGGCCGGGCCGCGCGACATTGCCACCAAGTTCGACCCGAAGGTCGAACAGGCGGTAGGTGACGTCTTCCAGCGTCAGACCAACCGCCTTCGGGCCTTCCAGGACGGTCGCGTAGCGGAACCCCCTGGCGGTGCGCCCGAGTTCGACTTCCGACGCCTCGGCCTCAAGGATTTCGTGGATGCGGTCCACGAGGTCGGCCAGAAGCACCGCATCGGTCCGTGTGGGCGGGCGTGGCGGGGGTGCCGTGGGCAAGACCCGGCCCGTGGTCTGCGCTTCGACCGCCGCAGCCACCGTGTCGGCGTCAAAGACCGCCAACCCGAAGCGCCGGTCCTGCCCCTCGATCAGCGAGATCAGCGCATCGTCCGGAAGTCGGTCGCGCAGCAGGTCGCGGCCCAGACGGGTTTCCGACACATGGCGGACGGCCACATCCATGTCGACCATGTCCGGCGCGGCGCGGGCAAAGGCCAGCCGGAACCCCTTGAGCGGCGTCATGCGGCCGATATCGGCGCCTGGCCGTCGGGCAACAAGCTTGCGGCGCAGCGCCGATTGGGCGGGGCGTTCGGTCATGGCGAGGGCACGGACCTTCCTTCTCGGGCCACCGTGGCGCAAGACGGTTAGGAAAGGGTTGTCGAGCGTCGGACCTGCCGTGAATGTCCCGAGATGGCCGGTATTCGCGCGCACCTGTCGCCGGACTGTCACAGGCAGGACATTCCCCCGCGGTCTGGACTGCCCGCCTTGCCCTGCGCGGCACTTTGCCGCTCTGCGGTATTCCGTGGCATGCAATCAGGTCCGCTAGCGCCAACAGACGGCCGCGAAACCTTGACAACGCGCGCCGGGTCGCAGACGCAACAATCTTGCAAGGACAGGATACGCGCATGCCCCGGCCGCGCTTGCGGCCGACCCCCGCGGACCCGCCGCAAGCGTGGGCCGCAAACCCAGACCTGGGAGGACGACGACCGATGACCGACCCGATGCACAGCCCCTCCGCGGCCTTCACCGCCGCGTCCCATGCCGACCGCGCCACCTACGACGCCATGTATGCAGCGTCCGTTTCCGACCCCGAGGCCTTCTGGGGGGAACATGGCAAGCGACTGGACTGGATCCGGCCCTACACGAAGGTCAAGAACACGACCTTCGAGTACCCGGATGTGTCGATCAAATGGTTCGAGGACGGCCTTCTGAACGTGGCCGCGAACTGTATCGACCGCCACCTCGCCACGCGGGCCGACCAGACCGCGATCATCTGGGAGGCTGATGACCCGGCCCTGTCGCGCCACATCACCTATGCCGAACTGCACCGGAACACCTGCCGGTTGGCGAATGTCCTGAAGGACGCCGGCGTGGCCAAGGGCGACCGGGTGGTGCTGTACCTGCCGATGATCCCGGAAGCCGCCTATGCGATGCTGGCCTGCGCGCGGATCGGGGCGGTGCATTCCATCGTCTTCGCGGGCTTCTCGCCCGAGGCGCTTGCCAGCCGCATCACCGATTGCGGTGCCAAGGTGGTGATCACGGCGGACGAGGCCCCGCGCGGCGGGCGCAACACGCCGCTCAAGACCAACGTGGACAAGGCGTTCGACGTGGCAGGCGACGTGCCCTGCCTGGTTGTGGAGCGGACCGGCGGCAAGGTGGCGATGAAGGACGGGCGCGACCGCAGCCTGACGGCGCTGATGGCCGCCGCCTCGACCGACTGCCCGGCCGAACCCGTGGGGGCCGAGGACCCCCTGTTCATCCTCTATACCTCGGGGTCCACCGGCCAGCCCAAGGGCGTGCTGCACACCACGGGCGGCTACCTCGTCTATGCGGCGATGACGCACCAGTATACCTTCGACTACCACGATGGCGACGTGTTCTGGTGCACCGCGGACGTGGGCTGGGTGACGGGACACAGCTACATCGTCTACGGGCCGCTGGCGAACGGTGCGACCACGCTGATGTTCGAGGGCGTGCCAAGCTATCCGGACTACGGACGCTTCTGGGCGGTGATCGAGAAACACAAGGTCAATCAGTTCTATACCGCGCCCACGGCGATCCGTGCACTGATGGCGCAGGGGACCGGCTGGGTCGAGAATTATGACCTGTCCTCGCTCAAGCTTCTCGGAACCGTGGGCGAGCCGATCAACCCCGAGGCCTGGAACTGGTACAACGACAACGTGGGCA
>CAYYOE010000345.1:0-3660 GCA_964473055.1 uncultured Rhodobacterales bacterium
TCGCGGATGCCGAGCAGCACCAGCGCGGTCAGCCGCGCGGGGTCGGTGACGACGCCATCGGTGCAGACCCCTTCGCGCGCGAGTTCCTCACGCAGGAAACGGCCCATGTGTTCGTCGCCCACCCGGGTGATCAGGGCAGACCGCAGGCCCAGACGCGCGGTGCCCACGGCCATGTTGGTGGGGCTGCCTCCGACGTATTTCTGGAAGGACCCCATATCCTCAAGCCGGCCGCCGACCTGGGTGCCGTAGAGGTCGACCGACGACCGCCCGATGGTGATGAGATCAAGGTCGCGGGCGGTCATGGGTGGGCCACCTTGATCGGGACAAGGAGCCTCTCCCCCATCCCCTCTCCGGAACGGAGAGGGGAGGCGCTCCGCGCGTATGTCGCGGCCCCCATCTCCCTGTGGGAGAGGGGGGCAACGCATCGCGTTGCCGGGAGAGGCACTTGAACCACGCCCCTCATGCCAGCACCTCGGCCACGCGCACCGCCCGGCCCGATGCCGCCGACCGCACCGCCGCCTCGGCCAGGACCAGCGCCATCAGTCCGTCGTGGCCGGTGGTGGGTGTGGGCGCGCCGTCGCGCAACGCGGCGACGAAGGCCGCGATCTCGGTCGCATAGGCCGCGGTGTAGCGCGTCATGAAGAAGTTCAGCAGCGGCGGGCTGTGGAAGCCCTGCCCGTCTGCGGTGACGATGTTGGACAGCGCGGTGTTGTTCGCCGCCGCCATGCCCTTCGATCCCAGCACCTCGATCCGCTGGTCGTAGCCGTAGGTGGCCCGACGCGAGTTCGTGATGATCGCCTGTTTGCCCGACGCGGTGCGCAGGATGACGTTCACGCTGTCGTAATCGCCCGCCGCGCCGATGGCCGGGTCGGTCAGAACCGATGCCGCGGCCAGAACCGTCTCGGGTTCCTCGCCCAGAAGCCAGCGCGCCATGTCGAAGTCGTGGATCGTCATGTCGCGGAAGATGCCGCCCGAGCGCGCGATATATTCCACCGGCGGTGCGCCCGGGTCGCGGCTGATGATCGTCACCATTTCGACCGTGCCGACGCGGCCTGCGTCGATCGCCGCCTTCACCGCCAGAAAATCGGGGTCGAAGCGGCGATTGAAGCCGACCATCAGGGTGGCGGAGGTCTGCGCCACCACCTTCAGCGCGGCCTGCACGCGGGGCACCGACAGGTCAACGGGTTTCTCGCAGAAGATGCCCTTGCCCGCGCGGGCGAAGCGTTCGATCAGGTCGGCGTGGGTGTCCGTGGGTGTGCAGATCACAACCGCGTCGATGTCGCGGGCGCCCTCGATCGCGTCGATGGTCCGCACTTCGGCGCCCCAGCGCCCTGCAAGCGCCTCGGCCGCAGCCGGAACAGCGTCGGCCACAGCCGCCAGCTTCGCGCCCGGCACGGTGGCGATGGCCTGGCCGTGCACCTGCCCGATGCGGCCCGCGCCGAGAACGGCGAATCTCAGTGTCATGGTCTGTCCTTGTGGATGCTGCGGGCCCTGCCCGCCCTTGTCCTGGCCGGTCTCAGGCGGCGCCCGCATATTCCGCCTGGGTCTTGGCCCCGGTGATATAAGCGACGACATCCTGTCCGTCGGTGTCTTCCTTGCGCAGGTTCGCCACGATCTGGCCGCGGCGGAACACCACGATCCGGTCCACCAGATCGAACACCTGCCGCATGTTGTGGCTGATCAGGATCAGGCTTTCGCCGTGCTCCTTCAGGGTGCGCACAATGTTTTCCACCTGCGCGGTCTCCTGCACCCCCAGCGCCGCGGTGGGTTCGTCCATGATGATCAGCTTGGACGCGAAGGTGGCGGTGCGCGCGATGGCCACGCATTGCCGCTGCCCGCCCGACATGTTGCGGATCGTGTTCGACAGGTTGGGGATCTTGACCGCGGTCTTGACCAGCGCGGCCTCGGTCGCCGCGCGCATGGCGCGCTTGTCGAGGATGGAAAACGGCCCCAGCCGGAAGCGCACGATCTCTCGCCCCAGAAACAGGTTCGACGGCACGTCCAGATCATCGGCCAGCGCCAGGTTCTGGAACACCGTCTCGATCCCCGCACGCCGCGCGTCCAGCGGGCCGTCGAACGATACCTCGCCCCCGTCGAACCAGATCGTCCCGGCGGTCGGCTGTTCCACCCCGGTCAACTGGCGCACGAAGGTGGACTTGCCCGCCCCGTTGTCGCCCATGATCGCGACATGCTCGCCCCGGCGCAACTCGAAGTCGGCACCCTCCAGGGCGTGCACACCGCCATAACGCTTCGTCAGGCCGATCGTGCGAAGGATCAGATCGTCCATGTCCCTACCCCCTTGCCGCAGTCCGGCGCTGCCGCCACTGGTCGAGCACCACCGCGCCCACGATGATCGCGCCCTTCACCATCTCCTGATAGTAGGCATCCAGCCGGATCGAGGTGAAGCCGGTGATGATCACGGAAAAGATCATCGCCCCTAGGATGGTGCCCACGATCGATCCTCGCCCCCCAGCAAGTGACACACCCCCGATCACGGCCATGGCGATGGCGTCGAGTTCGTACATGACCCCCATACCCGCCTGCGCGGTCAGGTTCTTCGATGTCAGCAGGATCGCCGCCACCGCGGCGAGGCCGCCCGCGATCATGTAGACCAGCGCCTTGTGCCGGGCGACGTTGATGCCCGACATGCGCGCGGCATCCTCGTTCGATCCGATGGCATAGCAGCGTCGGCCATACAGCGTCTGCGTCATGATCAGGTGGAACAGGATGGCGAGGAGGAAGAAGATCACGGCGGGGTTCTGCCCCTGCCAGGAAAAAGCCCCGAATGTCAGCGTGCCCAAGAGGTCGCCATTCGACAGCGACGCATAGGTTTCCGTCGGGAACGAGATCGGCTGCCCTGAGGACCACCAGCGTGCCACGCCGCGCGCCGAGACCATCATGCCGAGCGTGGCTATGAAGGGCGGGATGCGGGTGTAGGCGACCAGAAGGCCGTTGATCAGCCCGGCAGCCAGACCGCAGGTCAGGCCCACGGCAATCGGCACGATCACCGGCAGGTCCATCGCCCAGTCGCCCAGGATCGCCTTGGGGTTGGGCTGGCCGTTCACGATGGCGGTCTGTGCGAAACTCATGGTGATCATCGCGGTCGCGCCCACGACCGACCCCGACGACAGGTCGATGCCGCCGATGATGATCACCTGCGTGACCCCCAGTGCGATGATCCCGATGATCGCCACCTGCAGCAGCATGATGTCGATGCGCTGGACGTTGAAGATCGCGTCCACGTTGGCGCGCGTGTTGAACAGGAAGCTGCCGCCGTTCATGCGGTTCAGCACCTCGAACACGGCCACGATCAGGACAAGGGCCAGCGCCACGTTGGCCTCGTTCGGCCATCCGCGTTTGCGTGGGTCGAAAGTCAGCCCACCGATCCCGTGCGCCTTGCCCGCGCCTGTCTCCGCCATCTGTCATCCCCCCGCAGCAGTGGCAACGAGGGCGGCATGAGCACCGCCCCCGCAAGGTTCAAGGCCCGTCAGTTGCGGGCGAGGAACGCGTCCACGTTGGCCGGCGTCACCAGCTGGAACGGGATGTAGATGGTGGTTTCGACAGACTCTCCCGCTGCCAGCGCGACGGCGGCATCCAGCGCGCCCGAGCCCTGCCCGGCCGCATCCTGGAACACCGTCACGTCCAGATCGCCCGCCTGCA
>CAYYOE010000346.1:0-3656 GCA_964473055.1 uncultured Rhodobacterales bacterium
CACCGCCGAGGCGAAGTGGTCGGGCGTGTTCCTGTCGGGCTTCCCGATCGTGGCCCTGCTGGGCATCCAGGTGCTGCAGCCGAACTACTATGACGAGGTGAAGGAAACGGCGGTCTTCGTGCCGGCAGCCCTGATCGTCTGCGCCTTCCTCGTGGTGAACATCTTCGTCATGCGGATGCTCGTGAACATCAAGGTCTGACCGGACGCACAGGTTGGCCCAGGGGGCCTTGGGGAAAAAAGATCATGCTCGACACCGTCAATACCTTCCTGACCGACACCCTCGGCCCCTTCGGCCCCCTGCTGGCCGTCGGCATCCTCGGGCTTTTTCTGGTCCTTCTCACCCTGCCGGTGCTGATGAAGCGCGAGGTCGATCCGCTCGACAAGATCAAGGCCGCGCGCACCGCGACACCGAAGACCTCGGAAAAGGCGCAGAAGCTGCGCACCGACGGCAAGCGCGACAAGCTGGAACGCTACGCCAACTTCCTCGAACCGCAGAACACCGAGGAATTCTCGGCCATCCGCATGAAGCTGATGCAGGCGGGTTATCGCACCAAGAACGCGGTCCGCTTCTATCACTTCTCGCAGTTCGCCCTCGGCATCCTCGGGCTGTTGCTTGGGGGGTTGTGGGTCATCCTGAAGCTCTCGACCGGGCAGGAACTGACGTCGCAGACGATGGCAATTGCCGTCCTTGGACCGGGCATCGCCGGCTACATGATGCCGAAATACTGGGTGACGCGGCGCCAGCAGGGCCGGCAGGAAGAAATCACCTGCGGGTTCCCCGACGCGCTCGACATGATGCTGGTCTGCGTCGAGGCGGGACAGTCGCTGGACCAGTCGATCATCCGGGTGTCCAAGGAAATCCGCGCAGGCTACCCCGCCCTGGCCGACGAATTCGAGATGGTCGCGAACGAGATCAAGGCCGGCAAGGAAAAGTCCACCGTGCTGCGCGACATGGCCGAACGGACAGGCGTCAGCGACGTGGCCTCCTTCACCACCGTTCTGATCCAGTCGCAGCAGTTCGGCACCTCGATCGCCGACGCCCTGCGCGTCTATGCGTCGGAAATGCGGGACAAGCGGGTGATGCGCGCGGAAGAAGCCGCCAACAAGCTGCCCACGAAAATGACACTGGCCACGATGATGCTGACGGTTCCGCCATTGCTGATTATCCTTATCGGCCCGTCCGTGTATGATATCGGTCAGACACTGGCACAGGTGTCGGGACGGTAGGCAGACACGGCAGGCAAGGAATGGCGGCAGCGCTTCGCGCCCTGACAGTTTCGACGATCCTTCTGGCCCTGGCCGCCTGCGACACCGCAGGCGGCTTCGGGCGTCCCGACGGCATATTCGCCCCGGGGGTCGATCGTCGCGGCGCCGCGGTGGACGGGCTGACGGTGGGACACCGGCTGATGGCCTCGGGCGAATTCGACCTGGCGCTGCAGGCCTACTACCGTGCCGCCGCCGAACGCGGGATGACGGTGGACACCCTGTCGGCCATCGGATCAGCGCAGTTGATGCTGGGCCGGCTCGGACAGGCGGAAAAGACGTTGCGCGACGCCATCGCCATGGACGAAACCTTTCCGCCGGCCTGGAACAACCTTGGCGTGGTCCTGATGGAACAGGGCCGCATCGGCGAAGCAGAGCGCGTTTTCCGCACCGCCTTTGCGCTCGACAGTGGCAATACTGCCGAAATCAGGGACAATCTTGCCCGCGCGATGGCGCAACTGGAAAATCCCGGGTATGATCCACCCGAAAACAACAGGTTCGCGCTGGTCCGGCGCGGAGGGGGTGATTTCCTCCTCCAACCCGTGCCCTGACAAGCGGACACGAGCAGTAGAGGCAGGCAGATGCGTCAAAAGACGATTGTATCCCTGTGCCTTGTCGGCACAATGACCCTTGCCGCGTGCGAGGGGACCGGTTCGCGGGCGGATGTCGATCGCCGGCTGGGCGACATGAACGTCCTCGACGAAACCAACCTGTCGTCGGTCATGCTGACCGCCAGCAATCCCGATGAAGCCGTCACCTACTTCCGCCGCGCCCTGGAGGCGCGACCGGACAGGATCGACCTGACCCGTGGGCTGGCCATGTCGCTGGTGCGCGCCGGCAAGCCGACCGAGGCGGCCGCCGTCTGGGGCCAGGCCGCGCAGCACCCCGAGGCCACCCCGGACGATCGCGTGGGCTGGGCGGACGCCCTGATTCGGGCGAACGACTGGACCCGTGCGAAAGAGGTGCTGGATACCATCCCGCCCACCCATGAGACCTTCGACCGCTACCGGCTCGAGGCGATGGTGGCCGATGCCAACAAGCAGTGGTCCCGTGCCGACAGTTTCTACGAGATCGCGGTCGGCCTGACGACGACGCCCGCAGGCGTGCTGAACAACTGGGGCTTCTCCAAGTTGACCCGGGGCGACCATGCCGGGGCTGAGCGCCTGTTCACCGAGGCGATCACCTACGACAGCCGACTGTTCACCGCAAAGAACAACCTCGTCCTCGCGCGCGGCGCCCAGCGGCGCTACCAGTTGCCGGTCGTCCCGATGACACAGGTCGAGCGGGCCGAGCTTCTGCACACGATGGGCCTGACTGCGATCAAGCAGGGCGATGTCGCGATCGGCCGTGGTCTGCTGGAAGAGGCGCTTGAATCGCATCCGCAGCACTTCGACGCCGCAGCGCGCAGCCTGCGCGCGCTCGAGGGCGGCTCGACGGTCCGGTGATCCTGGGGGTGCGGATCAGTCTGTCAAAGCCGGCAACCGCATGATGGGCGCAGCTTTTTCCCTTTCGCCGGGCGCAGCCCTGTGGTTCCTGCCCTTCGCGGTGCCGGTCTGCCTCTGGGCCGCATGGTCCGACGTGTCCACGATGAAGATCCCGAACAAGGCCGTCCTGGCGCTTGTGGGCGTTTTCGCCATTGTCGGCCTTATCGCCCTGCCCCTGCCGGACTACGGCTGGCGCTGGACGCACCTGGGCGTGGTTCTTCTGGTCGGCTTCGTGCTGTCCTCGCTCGGGCTTCTCGGGGCGGGCGACGCCAAGTTCGCCGCCGCCATGGCCCCCTTCGTCGCGCTGCCCGACGCGGGGCGTTTCCTGATGCTGATGGCCGCGGTCACGCTGGCGGCATTCGTGATCCACCGCCTGCTGCGCGCCTCGCCCGCGGTTCGCGCGCGCACCCCGGGCTGGGAAAGCTGGACCCGCGGCCGCCAGTTCCCGCTCGGCCTGGCGCTCGGCCCCGGCCTGATCTTCTACCTCGCCCTCGCCGCCCTTGGCGGCTAGGGCGCGCCGCGCCACCAAAGCGCACGGCTCACGCCACAGGATTGCCACGAGTTCCCGGCACAAAGCCTCTCACGGGCGCCGTCTGTTCACGCTTCGCGCCCGCCAGCATTTGCCGCTCTCCCGGTGGAGGGCGGGGTATCCATCGGGGGTCTCGCCATGAACGTGCATACCGGGAATGTTCTCGCACCACCCGTCCCGCGCAGCCTGCAGGACGTGGGCCTGCCCATCGTGATGATGCGCGACATCCTGCTCAAGACCATGTTCCGTATGAACCTCGACCAGGTGTCGCGCCTGGCCAAGGTCATGGCGCTGCCCATCGGGATCACCCAGGAACTGGTCGACCTCGCCCGCCAGCAGAAACTGGTCGAGGCGATGGGCACGCTGCACGCGAACTCGGG
>CAYYOE010000347.1:0-3636 GCA_964473055.1 uncultured Rhodobacterales bacterium
CTGTAACTCCGCCGGGGAGACCCACGCCTGGTTCGATTCCAGGGTCGCCCACCACCTTTCCCGTTTTGTCAGTGGTACACGGCGTTCGGTGCTTCCGGTCGCCACCTTGAATCGCTGTGCGCATGCCCCGATCTGGCTGGAAAAGGAACAGCGCGCCAGGCCATGCATCTCGTGCAGTGCCGACGCGAACCGATCGGTTTCAGGCTTCGCTGCGCTCGGGATCGATGCGTGTGGGAACGGTCGGCAGCCAGGCGGCATAGTCGGCGCACTGGCTGCGGGCGTGCAGATGGCGAAGGGCGCCAATCGGGTCTTCGGCCCAGTCGATCCGCAGGGTCAGCGGAGGGGCATCGTCCGAGACCACCAGCAGCGCCGCCGACTGCAGGCCACGCGTGTCGCCACCGGCCGCCTCGGCGGCGGAAAGCGCGACCAGCAACCGCTCTGCCAGACTGCCGCTTGACCCAAGGAAGCCGTCGCGCAGCGCCTCGAGGACCTGGGGACCGGCAAGAAGGTTTCCCGATACGATCAGTCCCGGCGCAGGCATGGACCCCCGCCACTCGGTATTGCGGGTGCCGGTGTGGCATGCCGTACTCCCGCCAAGATCCAGCGCCGCCAGTTGCCTCCAATCGCGTCCGGCATCGGCCCCCGTCACCGCGGCCACCGCCGCCTCGGCCGTGTCGCCTGCCCGCATCCGGGCCAGAACATCCTCGCCCCACATGGTCGAGGGGGCGGCCCCCTGCGACGCCGACATCCCGGCCCGCGAATCCCCCCGCAGGACCCAGCCGCCCACGCAGAGCGATCCTGTTGCCGCGGCCCCTCCGATGGCGCCCGTGTTCGAATCTTGTGCAAGAATCGAGAAAGTCATCCGGAAGCTTCCTTTCGCAAGGTCAATTTATCATGAAAATTTTGACCGATGCAAATTATCATGATAAATAGTTCGCAATAAACCACCAACAGGGAGCGCCCGAGATGGCCATTTCAGCACTGACCCGTCGCGGCTTCGGGGTCTTGACAGCCGCCCTTCTGGCCACATCGGCGCTGGTTGCGCCTGCGGCTGCCCAGACCCCGCCAGGCGTGCTGGTCGTCGGACAGATCGCCGAGCCACAGGCGCTGGATCCGCATGCAGTGACGGCAGTCAATGACTTCCGCATCCTGATGAACGTCTATGACGGGCTGGTGCGCTATGCCTCCGGCACGCTTGAGGTCGAGCCCGCGCTGGCTGAATCCTGGGAGATCTCGGAGGATGGCACGGTCTATACCTTCACACTGCGCGACGCGGTGACGTTCCACGACGGCAGCGCCCTGGACGCCGAGGCCGTGGTCTTCAACTTCGAGCGGATGTTGAACGAGGACCATCCCTATCACGGCACAGGTCCGTTCCCGCTGTCGTTCTTCTTCAGCGCCGTGCAGGGGGTCGAGGCGCTGGATGCCCGCACTGTGCGCTTCACCCTGAACGAACCCTATGCACCGTTCCTGTCGAACCTGGCCTATCCGACCGGCCTTATCGTCTCGCCAGCGGCAGTCATGCAGCACGGTGCCGATTTCGGGCGCAACCCGTCGGGAACCGGACCGTTCCGGTTTGCCGAATGGCAGTCGAATGAACGGGTCGTCGTGACCCGCAACGACGACTACTGGGGCGAAGCGGCGGGACTTGACGCGGTGGTCTTTCGTCCCATTACCGACGCCAACACTCGCGTGGCTGAAATGCTGTCGGGCGGGATCGACGTGATGGTCGAAGTGCCGCCGGTCGCCCTGTCGCAGTTCGGAGGGGACAGCTACACGCTGCATGAACAGGCCGGACCGCATGTCTGGTTCCTGATCCTGAATGCGGCGGAGGGGCCATTTGCCGATGTCCGCGTCCGGCAGGCGGCGAACTATGCCGTCAACAAGCAGGCGCTGGTCGATGATGTCCTCGAAGGCACCGCGACCGTGGCGGCGGGGCCGACGCCCCCGGCCTTTGCCTGGGCCTACAACGAGGCGCTGGAACCCTATCCCTACGACCCCGACCGTGCGCGGGAGCTGATCGCAGAGGCCGGGGCCGAGGGCGCGCAACTGACCTTCTATGTCACCGAAGGCGGTTCGGGCATGCTGGACCCGGTGGCGATGGGCACCGCGATCCAGGCCGACCTTGCCGCGGTGGGCTTCGACGTCCGCATCGAGACCTACGAATGGAACACCTTCCTCGGTCGGGTGAACCCGGGGCTTCAGGGCAACGCGGACATGGCGCAGATGGCCTGGATGACCAACGATCCCGATACGCTGCCCTTCCTCGCTCTGCGGACCGAGGCCTGGCCAGACAAGGGGGGGTTCAACTCGGGCTACTATACGAACCCCGAGGTCGACGCCCTGCTGGAGGCCGCCCGCGTGGCAACCGATCAGGATGAACGCGCGCGGCTCTACCGCGAGATGCAGGTGATCGTGCAGCGGGATGCGCCCTGGGTCTTTGTGGCGAACTGGATGCAGAATGCCGTCACCTCTGACCGGGTCGAAGGATTCTCGCTTGAGCCGTCCTTCTTCCTGTTGCTCGGTGACGTGACGAAGAGCTGAACGACAGAGGGGGGGCTGACTGCCCCCCCTCCACAGTCCCCGCAGGACAAGCAGCACCCGCGCGAAGGCGGCGCCTGCATGGTGAGATGGCGAAGGGGTTCGGCGCCATGGGCGGCTACATTCTGAAGCGCATCCTTTCGGCCGTGCCCGTGCTACTGGGCATTACGGTGATCGTCTTCCTGATCATGGCGATGATCCCTGGCGATCCGGCGACCGCCATCCTGGGCGCCTATGCCACGCCCGAGAACGTCGAACGGCTGAACCGGCACCTGGGCCTCGACCGGCCGCTGTGGCAGCAGTACTTCGTCTGGCTCGGCAATCTGCTGCAGGGCGACTTCGGCCGATCGTTCGCGCTGAACCGGCCGGTGCTGGACGAGATCCTCGACCGGTTCTCGGCCACGCTCATCCTGGCGGGGACGGCCTTCGTGCTGTGTTCGATCCTGGGCATCGCCGCGGGCGTGGTGTCGGCGGCGCGGCAATACGGGCTGGCGGACAAGGCGATCACCTTCGTGGTCATCCTCGGCATCTCGGTGCCGTCGTTCTTTCTGGGCATGATGATGATCCTGCTGTTCGCGGTCCATCTGCGCTGGCTGCCCGCGTCGGGGATGTATGCGATCTGGGGCGGGGGCGACCTGCCCGACCTCATCCGCCACCTGACGATGCCGGCGCTGGCGCTGGCCGTGGTGGCCACGGGCGTCATCGCGCGCCTGTCGCGGGGCGCGATGCTGGAGGTGCTGCGCCAGGATTTCATCCGCACCGCGCGGGCCAAGGGCGTACACGAACGGCGCGTGATCTGGGGCCATGCCCTGCGCGCCGCTATGGTCGGGATCATTCCCGTCCTCGGCATCCAGGCCGGGTTCGTCCTGTCGGGCGCAGTCTATATCGAGATGGTCTTCCAGTGGCCCGGCGTCGGACGGATGCTGGTCGATGCGATCCTGAAGCGCGACATCCTGCTGGTGCAGGGCGGCGTGGTCTTTGTCGCGGCCTGCTATGTCGGGTTCAACATTCTGGTCGATGTGGCGCAGAGCCTGCTGGACCCGAGGATCAGGACATGACCCTGTTCCTGCGGCTGGTATTCCGCAACCGTCTGGC
>CAYYOE010000348.1:0-3621 GCA_964473055.1 uncultured Rhodobacterales bacterium
CCCGGGCGGACGAGAGGCAGAGCAGGCGATGACCGAAATGGTGCACGGCACCGTCACGCTGACGCGTGGCGAGCCGATCCTTCCCCGCTGGTGGCGCACGATCGACCGCTGGTCGCTGGCCGCGATCCTGCTTCTGATGGGGGTCGGGCTGTTGCTGGGTCTGGCCGCGTCGCCGCCGCTCGCGGAAAAGAACGGGTTGCCGCCGTTCTTCTATGTCGAGCGTCAGATGTTCTTCGGCTTTCTTGCCCTTGTCGTGACGCTGGTGCTTTCGCTGGCCAGTCCGCGCGATGTGCGCCGCTTGGGCGTCGTCCTGTTCGCGGGGGCCTTCGTCGGGCTGGCCCTGCTGCCAGCCTTCGGTACGGACTTCGGCAAGGGGGCCGTGCGCTGGTTCTCGCTGGGCTTCGGCAGCGTGCAGCCGTCCGAGTTCCTGAAGCCCGGTTTCGTCATCCTGTCGGCCTGGCTGATCGCCGCATCGGGCGAGATCGGCGGCCCGCCCGGGCGGCGCTGGTCCTTCGCCATGGCCTGCGCGGTGGCGATGCTCTTGGCGATGCAGCCCGATTTCGGGCAGGCGGCATTGATCCTGTTCTGCTGGGGGGTGATCTGGTTCCTTGCCGGGGCGCCTTTTGGGCTGCTGCTGGGCATGGGGGGGGCGCTTGCTGCGGTCGGCACGCTGGCCTACCGCAATTCGGAACACTTCGCGCGCCGGATCGACGGTTTCCTGGCGCCCGAACTCGATCCCCGCACCCAGCTTGGCTACGCCACCAACGCCATCCGTGAGGGCGGCTTCTTTGGCGTGGGCGTGGGCGAAGGGCAGGTGAAGTGGTCGCTGCCCGACGCCCACACCGATTTCATCATCGCGGTCGCGGCCGAGGAATACGGGCTTGTGCTGGTGCTGTTCATCATCGGGCTCTATGCCACCGTCGTCCTGCGCAGCCTGGTGCGGTTGATGCGGGAACGCGATCCCTTCGTGCGGCTGGCGGGTGCGGGCCTTGCCTGCATGTTCGGCGTTCAGGCAATGATCAACATGGGGGTCGCCGTGCGGCTGTTGCCGGCCAAGGGGATGACCTTGCCTTTCGTCAGCTATGGCGGGTCCTCGCTGATCGCGGGGGGAATTCTTGTGGGCTGCTTGCTGGCGCTGACCCGGTCGCGCCCCCAGGGCGAGATCGGCGACATCCTTCTGGCACGGGGGCGCTAGGGCATGGCCGCGCCCATGCTGGTGATGGCGGCGGGCGGCACCGGGGGGCACATGTTCCCCGCGCAGGCCCTGTCCGAGGCGATGCTGGCCCGCGGCTGGCGCGTGCGGTTGATGACCGACGTGCGGGGCGCGCGGTATACGGGCGGGTTCAGCCATGCCGTCGGCATCGTGCAGGTGGCCAGCGGCACAACGGCGCGCGGCGGCCTCGTTGCCCGCATGACCCTGCCCGCGACCATCGCAAGGGGTGTCGCCTCGGCGCTCTGGGCCTTCCGGCAGGACCGGCCTGCCGTGGTGGTGGGGTTCGGCGGCTACCCGACCATCCCGGCGCTGGCCGCTGCCACGCTGATGCGACTGCCCCGGATGATCCACGAACAGAACGGCGTGCTGGGCCGCGTCAACACTGCCTTCGCCCGCCGGGTGGATCTTGTCGCCTGCGGCACCTGGCCCACCGTCGTGGCCGAAGGGGCGCGGGCCGAACACACCGGCAATCCGGTCCGGTCAGCGATCGTCGAGCGGGCGGGCGCGCCCTATATCCCGCCGGGCGACCATCCGATGCAGCTTCTGGTCATGGGCGGCAGCCAGGGCGCGCGCATCCTGTCCGACGTGGTGCCCGCCGCCATCGCGGCCCTGCCCGAGGAACAGCGCCGCCATATCCGTGTCGCGCATCAGGCCCGGGATGAAGACATGATGCGCGTGGCCACAGCCTATGCCGAGGCCGGGATCGATGCCGATGTGCAGTCCTTCTTCCTCGACATTCCGCGGCGGCTGGCCGAGGCGCAGCTGGTGATCTCGCGGGCGGGGGCATCGTCGGTCGCCGATCTCTGCGCGATCGGGCGGCCGGCGATCCTGGTGCCCTATGCCGCGGCCACCGGCGATCACCAGACGGCAAACGCACGGGCAATGGTGGAAGCCGGGGGGGCGATCCTGATACCCGAAAAGCTGCTTGACCCTGCCGCGCTGACCGAACACATCGCCGCGATCCTCGGCCAGCCCAAGGCAGCGCAGCGCATGGCGCAGGGCGCGCAGGGGCTGGCGACGCTTGACGCGACGGACCGGCTTGCAGGTCTGGTCATGGAACTGGCAGAACGGGGCAGGGGAAAGACATGAACGCAGCCGCGACGAAACTGCCCACGGATATGGGCCCGATCCACTTTGTCGGCATCGGCGGCATCGGCATGTCGGGCATCGCCGAGGTCCTGCTGAACCACGGCTACCGGGTGCAGGGGTCCGACCTGAAGCCCTCGAAGATCACCGAGCGGCTTGCATCGCTGGGCGCGCGCATCTTTATCGGGCAAAGGGCCGAGAACCTGGACGATGCAGAGGTCGTGGTGATTTCGTCCGCGATCAAGCCGGGCAACCCCGAACTCGACAGCGCCCGCGCACGCAAGCTGCCGGTCGTGCGCCGGGCCGAGATGCTGGCCGAACTGATGCGCCTGAAGTCGAACATCGCGGTCGCCGGCACCCACGGCAAGACCACGACGACGACCATGGTCGCGGCGCTGCTGGATGCCGGCGGCGTGGACCCGACGGTCATCAACGGCGGGGTCATCCATGCCTATGGGTCGAACGCGCGCGTGGGCCAGGGCGAGTGGATGGTGGTCGAGGCCGACGAGAGCGATGGCACCTTCACCCGCCTGCCCGCGACCATCGCCATCGTCACCAACATCGACCCCGAGCACATGGAACACTGGGGCACCGTGGACGCCTTGCGCCGCGGCTTCACCGACTTCGTGTCGAACATCCCGTTCTACGGACTGGCGGTGATGTGTACCGACCACCCCGAGGTGCAGGCGCTGGTCGGCCGGATCACCGACCGCCGCGTCGTGACGTTCGGATTCAACGCGCAGGCCGATGTGCGCGCTGTGGGGCTGAAGTTCACCAAGGGCTGCGCCCAGTTCGACATCCTGCTGCAGTCCGAAGGCGAGGACGTGGCGATCGACGGGTGCACCCTGCCGATGCCGGGCGACCACAACGTGTCGAACGCGCTGGCGGCGGTGGCCGTGGCGCGGCACCTCGGCATGAAGAAGGACGAGATCCGCGAGGGCCTGGCCAGGTTCGGCGGCGTCAACCGGCGCTTCACGAAGGTGGGCGAGGTTCAGGGCGTGACGATCATCGATGACTATGGCCACCACCCGGTGGAAATTGCCGCGGTGCTGCGCGCCGCGCGGCAGGCCGTGGCGGAAACCCCCGGCGCGCGCGTCATCGCCGTGCACCAGCCGCACCGCTATACCCGGCTGTCGTCCCTGTTCGAGGATTTCTGCACCTGCTTCAACGAGGCCGACGTGGTGGGCATTGCCGAGGTCTATGCCGCGGGCGAGGATCCGATCCCCGGCGCGGGGCGCGACGATCTGGTGGCGGGGCTGATCGCCCACGGCCACCGCCATGCCCGCGCCGTGGTGTCCGAGGACGACATGGAACGTCTGGTA
>CAYYOE010000349.1:0-3612 GCA_964473055.1 uncultured Rhodobacterales bacterium
TGGGGCGTCAAGACGATGGCCTACAAGATCAACAAGAACCGCAAGGGGCACTATGCCTTCCTCAAGACCGACGCGCCCGCGCCGGCCGTGCAGGAAATGGAGCGCCTGATGCGGCTGCACGACGACGTGATGCGCGTGCTGACCATCAAGGTCGACGCGCACGAGGATGGCCCCTCGGCGCAGATGCAGAAGCGCGATGATCGTGATGACCGTGGCCCCCGCGGTGATCGGGGTGGCGACCGCGGTCCCCGGCCCGAACGCGGCGACCGCGACGATCGCGCCCCCCGCCGGTTCTGACGGAAGAGAGGATCGTAACCCATGGCTACCAAACCGTTTTTCCGCCGCCGCAAGGTCTGCCCGTTCTCGGGCGATAACGCGCCCAAGATCGACTACAAGGATGTGCGCCTGCTGCAGCGCTACATCTCCGAGCGCGGCAAGATCGTGCCGTCGCGCATCACCGCGGTGTCGCAGAAGAAGCAGCGCGAACTGGCCCAGGCCATCAAGCGCGCCCGCTTCCTTGCGCTGCTGCCCTACGCCGTGAAGTAAGGGGAACCATCATGCAGGTCATTCTCCTGGAACGCGTGGCCAAGCTTGGCCAGATGGGCGAGGTCGTGCGCGTGCGCGACGGCTACGCCCGCAACTACCTTCTGCCGCAGGGCAAGGCGCTGCGCGCCAACGACTCGAACATCAAGCGGTTCGAGACCGAGAAGGCACAGCTCGAGGCGCGCAACCTCGAAACCCGCAAGGAAGCCGAAGCGCTGGGCGAGAAGCTGAACGGCCAGCAGTTCGTCGTGATCCGTTCGGCCTCTGATTCGGGCGCGCTGTTCGGGTCGGTCACGCCCCGTGACGCCGCCGAAGCGGCCGAAGCCGGCGGCTTCACCCTTGACCGCAAGCAGGTCGAGATGACCCGCCCGATCAAGGAGCTGGGTCTGCACGAGGTCGCGGTGCACCTGCACCCCGAGGTGACCGCGTCGATCACGCTGAACGTGGCGCGTTCGCCCGAGGAAGCCGAACTTCAGGCGTCGGGCAAGTCCATCCAGGACCGTGCCGCCGAGGAAGAAGCCGCCGCGGAGTTCGAGATCGCGGAACTGTTCGACGACATCGGGTCGGCCGGACAGGACGACGACGACCGGTAATCGGCGGCGCCTCTCCCCTCTCCCCTCTCCCCTCTCCGAAACGGAGAGGGGAAGCGCCAGTGGTGGAGGGAGGAGTCCCGGGAATACAAGAGGCCGCCCGTCAGGGCGGCCTTTTCCGCTCAGGTCGGCGGGCAGCGGTCAGCCTTCGCCCGGTTCCTCGGCATCGAATTTCGACGCGTTCAGCAGCATGAAGCGTTCATTCCCCAGCTTCTCGTGCAGGTCGATCTGGGTTTCCAGGAAGTCGATATGGCCCTCCTCGTCGGCCATCAGTTCCTCGAACAGCTTCATCGTCACGAAATCCCCGGCCTGATGGCAGTACTCACGCGCCTCCTTGTACAAGGCGCGCGCCTCGTGCTCGGCGGCCAGGTCACAGTCCATGCTTTCGCGCGGCGTCTGGCCGATGCGCAGCGGATCAAGCTTCTGCAGGTTCGGATGACCTTCCAGGAAGATGATCCGCGCGATCAGGCGGTCCGCATGGTGCATCTCCTCGATGCTTTCCTCGCGGCTCTTCTTGGCCATGTGACCAAGGCCCCAATCCTCCTGCAAGCGGTAGTGCAGCCAGTACTGGCTGACCGCCGTCAGTTCGCTACGGAGCGCCCTGTTCAGATAGTCGATGACCTTCGCGTCGCCCTTCATGCGCCTCTTCCTCTGGGGCCGCGCGGCGAAGCCCGCGCAGCGTCATGGGTACTTCTGTATTGGGGTTCCGGCGCATCGTTGCAAGGAACAGGGGCATGCATCCGCCGCAATCCGCCGACCTGCCCAAGGCGCGATACACCTTGCCGGGCGTGACGATCGTCTCGGGATCGGCGGCGCGCATCCAGTCGATCGCGGCGTGAATGTCGCGATCCGAGATGTTCATGCACTGGCAGACGATCATTCCAGCACTCCGTCGCGAACTCGTCCTTTCCTGACAAGTTGCGTCGGAGATGTAAACCTGATTTCTTCGCTCGGCTATTTTGACGCATCCACGCGCATGGGCGGGCAACGCCCCGAAACGCAAAAGGCCGCCCGAAGGCGGCCTTGAGCGCGTCCGGAGAGATCCCTGGATCAGATTTCGTCCAGCGCCTCGACGGCCTTCTGCAGGTCGTCCTTGCCGACCGACTTCTCGGTCACGCCGACCAGACCAAAGACATGGTCCACGACCTTGTCCTCGAAGACCGGGGCCTGGATCTGCTGGCGGGCACCGGGGTTCTTCTGCACGAACTCGAAGAACTGGCGTTCCTGCCCAGGATACTGGCGCGCCTGCGCCAGAACGGCCTGGGTCAGTTCCGCGTCCGTCACGGTGACCTCGGCCTTGCGCCCGATCTCGGCCAGAAGTAGCCCCAGCTTCACCCGGCGACGGGCCAGGGCCAGATGCTCTTCGGTCGGCTCGACGTTGTCGTGGTCGTGGCCGTGCACCTCGGGGTGTTCCTCGTGCCACAGCTGGTGCGCGATCTGACCGGCCTCGGCCGACACCAGAACCTCGGGCAGTTCGAACTCCACCACACCGTCCAGCGCATCCAGCAGGGCGCGCTTCATCACCGCGCGCGAGGCGCCCTTGTACTCGGCCTCCAGACGCTCGGCGATCTGCGCCTTGAACGCGTCCAGCGACTCGGCGCCGTACTTCTTGGCCAGTTCGTCATCCACCGTGGCGGGCTTCGGCTCCTTGACGGCCTTGACGACCACGTCGAACACCACGGCCTTGCCCGCCAGATGCGCGGCCTGGTAGCCTTCGGGGAACGTGACATTGACGGCCACCTCATCCCCGGACTTGACCCCGACGAGTTGGTCCTCAAACCCCGGAATGAACGAGTTCGACCCCAGCACCAGCGGATAATCCGTCGCCGCGCCACCCTCGAAGGGTTCGCCGTCCAGCTTGCCGGTGAAGTCGATCACCACCTGGTCGCCGTCCTTGGCCTTCGACCCCTTGCGGCGATCCTCGAACACGCTGGCCGACTTTGCCAGGTTCTCCAGCGCCTCGGTCACCTCGGCCTCACCGGCCGACACGACCAGACGTTCCAGGGCGATCTTGCCGAAATCGAGTTCGGGCACTTCCGGCAGGCGTTCATAGGTCAGCGCGACGACCAGATCGTCGCCTTCCTTCCAGCCGCCCTCGGCTTCCATCTTCAGTTCGGGCTGCGCGGCCGGGCGGTCGCCGGTTTCCTCGAAATGCGCCCCCATGGCGCCATCGACGACTTCCTGCATGGCCTCGCCCAGCAGGCGCTCGCCGAACTGCTTCTTCAAGAGCGGCATCGGCACGCGGCCCTTGCGAAAGCCCTTCATCTCGATCTCGGGCGCAGCTTCGGCCAGCTTTGCGTCGACCTTGGCGGTCAGGTCCGCGCCCGGCACGGTGATCCGGTAGCCGCGCTTCAAGCCGTCATTCAGGGTTTCGGTGACCTGCATCCTGTCGTGTATCCTTTGCCTCGTCTGGTGCGGGTGAAGGGACTTGAACCCCCACGCCTTGCGGCGCCGGAACCTAAATCCGGTGCGTCTGCCA
>CAYYOE010000350.1:0-3580 GCA_964473055.1 uncultured Rhodobacterales bacterium
TGTCGGGTGCGCCATCTCACATCTGTTGTGTCAACGGCAGTGGAAAATCCGACCACGCGGCGGCGCATGGATCGGCCATATCGGAGTGCGGGTCGGAGGCTGCCACAGGCGGGGGCCAGTCAGTTGCGCTTGTCAGATTTCTTGCACTGACTGGCCGCCTTGGCCCTTCAGGGCCAGGTTTGCGCGGGGTGGTTCAGGCCGGGTCGGTGGCGTTCCGCGACCCGCGCTGCGCCAGATGGTAGCTCTCGCCCCTTATCTCGAGTCAATTGACGTGGTTGGTCAGGCGCTCGGTGCCGAAGACTTCTGTCCACTCGTCGAACGGCAGGTTGCTGGTGATCTGCGTGGCGCCGCACTCACAGCGTTGGGAGATCACCTCGAACCGCCGCCCCGCGCGGGTCTTGGACAAGGGCACGCAGCCCAGCTTGTCGATGATGAGGAGCTTGTGGTCAACCATCTGCTTCTTGTGGCGCAACAGGGGGCGTTCGTCGCGGGCCTCCATCGGTAGTCTTGACAGCCAAAGGCCCGTGCCGACACCAATCTATCGTCCCGTCAGATACGCAAACGGACAAGCGGCGGATCCTTCCTGACGGGTCGGCCTACCGATCGCCCAACCCAGAAACCGGCGGGAAACTGGCGGTGACAAACCGCAGCAGCGCGGCCTGCTGGTTGACGCCGGTCTTGGCGTAGATCGCCTTCAGATGCGTGCGGGCGGTGTTCAGGCTGATCCCCAGGGACTCGGCGACGAACCCGGAGCCGCGGCCCAGGGCCGCCAGGCGCATCACTTCTGCCGCGGTCGCCGATAGGCCGAAGGCTTCGGACAGAATCGCCGGAACCGGCAGGGTGGTGGGGCCGACCGGATCGGTCATGAAGAGCGTCGCGGCGACCGCCCTGCCCGCGGTGGACACCGCCCCCGCCGGGGCCACCACCACCGTATAGGGCGGCGCGCTCGGCATCCATGCCATCGCTTGCGACACCGTCGGCGTGGATGGCGCGGCCGAGGTCGCGGGCGCGGTGATCGGTCCCGACACGCTGGCCATGGCGCGGGCCGCCGGGGCGGATGCGGCTGCCGCCCTGGCCGGGAACGACGCGCACGGGTTCTTTGGCCGGATTGGCGCGCAGGTCGTCACCGGCCCGACGCTGACCAACGTGAACGACTTCCGCGCGATCCTGGTGCTACCCGCCCCGTGATCCCTGGTGGCGCGGACCGGCGACCTCGCCGCGCCGAACCATCACGCCATCCCAGGATATCGCACCGGATTGTTTCAGGTTGGGCAATCTCCCGCTCAGGCATGGCCCGTGTCCGGCCCTGCCCGTCAGTGCGGCCGATTGTGACCGCCGGACGAACATGCCAGCGGTCGTGGCCGGACCACCGATTGATCTGGAGCATACCATGGACTTCGCCCTTCTCCGGACCTTCCTTGAAGTCGCCACCTCCGGTTTCTTCGTGGCCGCGGCCGACCGCCTGTTCGTCACCCAGTCGGCCGTCAGCCTGCGCGTGCAGCGGCTGGAGGACCAGTTGGGCAAGCCCCTCTTCACGCGGTCCAAGGCTGGCGCGGTGCTGACCCCGGCGGGCATGGAATTCGAAAGCTACGCGCTGTCGCTCGTGCGGGGCTGGGAAGCGGCGCGCCAGCAGGTGGCCATCCCCGAGGGGTACAAGCGCAGCCTGACCCTCGGGGCGCAGATGTCGCTCTGGCCACGGCTTGGCTTTCGCTGGATCGACGCCCTGCGCGAGGCCTTGCCCGACCTCAGCCTGCGCGCCGAAGTGGGGATGCCCGATCGCCTGACCCGCGCGATGACCGAAGGCGTCATGCAAGTGTCACTCACCTATTCGCCCACCCTGCGCCCCGGCCTGAGTGTCGAGAAACTGCTCGACGACGAACTCGTCCTCGTGGCCCCCTGGGCGAACCAGACGATGGATGATCTCGCCGGACGGTATGTCTACGTCGACTGGGGCGACGACTTCCTGCACTTCCACAACCTGCATTTGCCCGACCTGTCCAACCCGGGTCTGACGATGGCCATGGGCGCCCTTGCCGCGCGATTCATCGTGCACCGCGAACTCGCGGCCTTCCTTCCGGCGCGCTATGCGCGGCGGTATCTGGAGGCAGGACGCCTTCATCTGGTGGACGGCGCCCCAAGCTACACCTACCCGGCGTGGTCGGTTTGGCGCGATGACCTCGACGACGAGCTTGCGAATGTTGCGCAAAAGACACTAAGCGCGGTCGCGCAGGCCGCCGACGACGATACGGCGGACGTCCTCGATCAGCTCTGATCGCGTCGTAAGGCGCAACCAGGAAACCTTCAAGTCACCGACGCAACGACGTTTCCCCGGCCATCTGTGGGTGGCCGGGGAAATCGGCGTGCCGCCGTTCCATGCCTTGCCCGTCAAGGACCCAGTGCCCGAGAAATCCTCATGCCAACCATAGGAAATCGAAATTTCCCTCATGAATACGCGTTCCTTAGTTGGCTCCCCAGGCAATGGCCTTCCGGCGCGATGACGCTCCGGGACACCAAGACTTCGAAAGGAAGATGCCATGACGGGAATGATGAAACTGGCGGTGGCCTCGAGCCTCGCGCTCGCTGTCGGAAGCGGCGCGGCCGTCGCGCAGACGAACCTCGTGGGCACGCAGGTGCTGGAGGACCGGATCGAAGCGATCGAGGATTCGGTGCAGGACGATTTCGCCCGCGCCGAGGATGCGGCCCGCTTTGGCAACCCGCAGTTCGCCCCCGGCCTGACGACGCAGGTCGCGCTGACCTACGCCGGCAAGACGGGCAACACCGACACCCAGGACCTCACGATTGCGGGACGGGTTCGCCACAACGCGGGACAGTGGAGCCAGACCATTGGCTTTGCTCTGGAATTCGGTGAATCGAACGGCGTGAAGAACAAGGAGAATGTCTTCGCGGTCTATGACGCCAACTACTACGTGAACGACCAGTTCTACGTTTTCGGCCTCGCTCGGGTCGAGCGCGACCGCTTCCCCGAGAAACTGGAAGGCTTCCTGGGCTTTGGTCCCGGTGTTCGTGTGATCAACAACGAAACCACGGCGTGGCGTCTCCAGGCCGGACCGGGTGTGCGTTACCAGGAACTGGATGGTGGGCCGGCGGTCACCGAGGAAGCCGTTTTGGCGTCGTCGCGCTTCCATCACAAGTTCACCGATACGATCTTCCTCACCAACGACACCGACATCCTGAGCTCGAACGCCGGGCTTCTGGCGACCAACGATCTCGGCGTGAGCTTCCGGATGACCGAAGGTCTGGCGACCCGTGTCAGCTACCGGACCGAGTTCAACGACAGCCCGGCCCCTGGCGCTAAGAACACGGACAACACGCTGGGCGTTTCGCTGGTAATGAGTTTCTGAGGCGGTCTCGAAGACCACCCTTTGTTTTCCCTCATCCCCGATAGGGGACACTTTGCGCGGCTTCGGCCGCGCATTTTTCGTGATCCAAAGGGCGCAGCACGCGTTGCCCCGCAGGGCCTACCCCGCGCCGATGATCTCGAATCGGATCACGTCCACCATCCCCCGGTCGGTGATCTTCAGCGCGGGTATCACCGGCAGGGCGAGGAAGGCCAGTTGCA
>CAYYOE010000351.1:0-3541 GCA_964473055.1 uncultured Rhodobacterales bacterium
GGCGCATGGCCGGCTGGCTGACCTGTCCGGTCACCGCCATTTCCACCAGCCCGCCCGTATCGAAGGCGAGATCGCTCATTGCTTCCGCTCCCTGTCGCGGTCGTGTGCGTTTCGCGGTCTGGCGTCACATCGGGTGCTTGACAGCCGCGCGTTCGGCAAACGATAGTCGGGTCGTCGATTGTCGACAATATCCAAAATACAGCCGCAGCGAATGGCGGCACAGACGACAGGAAGGACGACCGCGCGATGGGCTATGCCGCGCTGCTGACCCGGATGGGCCAGGTGAACGATGTGCTGAACGCCAAGTCCGTGCTGGCCTGGGATGCGCGCACCAAGATGCCGTCGGGCGGCGCGGAAACGCGCGCCAAGCAGATCGCCACGCTGTCGGTCATGGCGCGCGACATGGTTGTCGCCGACGAGACCTTGCGCGCGCTGGAAGGGGCCGAGGCCGAGGTGCAGCACCACGCGCCCGATTCGGTAGAGCGCACGATCTGCGCACAGGTGCGCGAGGCCGTCGACTATCACCGCCGCATTCCGGCCGCGCTGGTCGAGGCGCGGGCGGAACTGGGCTCCGTCGGGCAGGACATCTGGGCGCGGGCGCGGGCTGCCGACGATTTTGCCTCCTTCGCGCCGCATCTGGAAAAGACCGTGGCGCTGAACCGCGAGATGGCCGAGCATATCGGCTATGCGGGCCACCCCTATGACGCCCTGATGCACCGGTTCGAGCCGGGCGAGACGGTGGCGACGCTGAAACCCCTGTTCGCCCGCCTGCGTGAGGCGCTCTTGCCGCTGGTCCGCGCCATTGCCGACCGCCCCGCGCCCCGCGTCGATTTCCTGGAACGCGGGTATCCGGTGGACGCGCAGCTGGCCTTTGGCCTGAAGATGGGCGAGCGCATCGGTTACGACCTGACGCGCGGGCGGCTCGATACCACCGTGCATCCCTTCGAGGTCAGCTTTACCCGGCAGGACGTGCGCATCACCACGCGCATCAACGAACACTGGATGCCGATGAGCCTGTTCGGTTCGCTGCACGAGGCGGGCCATGCGCTTTACGAACAGAACGTCGATCCCGCCTATACCCGCACGCCGCTGGCGACCGACCTGATCGGGCTCTACGCCGTCGGCGGTGTCAGCTTTGGCGCGCATGAAAGCCAGTCGCGCCTGTTCGAGAACCACGTCGGCCGGTCGCGCGAATTCTGGGAACTGAACTTCCCCGAGGCGCAGGCGGCCTATCCCGACCAGTTGCACGACATCGACGCCGACACCTTCTGGCGCGCGATCAACCGCGTGCAGCCGGGATTCGTCCGGGTGGAAGCCGACGAGTTGACCTATGACTTCCACATCATGCTGCGCGTGGACCTGGAGGCCGCGCTGATCGACGGATCGCTGGACGTGAATGACCTGCCCGAGGCGTGGAACGCCAAGATCAAGGAATACCTGGGCCTGGACGTGCCTAGCAACCGGCTGGGCGTGCTGCAGGACGTGCACTGGTCGTCCGGGCAGATCGGCACGTTCTGCAACTACACCATCGGCAACGTCATGGCGGGGCAACTCTACGAGACTGCCGTGAAGGACGCGGCGATCGCCGATGGTCTGGCGCGGGCCGACTACGCGCCGCTGCGGCAATGGATGACCGACAATGTCCACACCCATGGCCGCCGCTATTCCCGCGACGAACTGCTCGTGCGGGCCACCGGCCGCACGCTCGACCCCGAACCCTACATCGCGCACCTGACCGCGAAGTATTCCGAGATCTACGGGTTGCCCCATGCCGCATGACATGACCGCACGCCTTGCCCGACGGGTTAAGCAGAAGGACGCGCACATCATCACCCGGATGGCGGACATCGCCGAAGGGCTGACGGACGTGATCAAGCTGGGCCGGGGCGATCCTGACCTCGACACCCCGCCCCATATCATCGCGGCGGGGCAGCAGGCGCTGGCCGATGGGGCCACGCACTACACGCACCCCTTGGGCATCCCCGCGCTGCGGCAGGCGATTGCCGACAACATCCGCGCCTATGGCGGGGCGGACTATGCGCCCGAGAACATCGTCGTGACGCCCGGTGGACAGCAGGCGATGTTCGTGATCGCGCTGGGCCTGCTGGATCCCGGCGATGAAATCCTGGTGCCGTGCCCCGGCTACAACCCCTACCACCAGGCCGCGGAATTGTCCGAGGCGACCGTCGTCAACATCCGCACCACGATCGAGACGAACTTTACCCTGACCGCCGAGATGGTGCGCGCGCACATCACGCCGAAGTCGAAGATCCTGGTGCTCATCAACCCCAACAATCCCACGGGCACGGTCACCCCGCCCGCCGAGGTTGCCCGCATCGCCGAGGTCGCAAAGGAACACGACCTGATCGTGATATCCGACGAAATCTACGCGCGCCTGACCTACGGCAACCACACCATCCAGCCGGTGGCGGCGCTGCCGGGCATGTTCGAACGCACGATCACGCTGTCGGGCCTGTCCAAGGCCTATGCCATGACCGGCTGGCGCGTGGGCTACTTTGCGGGGCCACCCAGCCTGATCCCCGCGCTGGCTGAGATCAACCACGCCTTCGCCATCTCGACCGCCGCCGTCAGCCAGCATGCGGCGCTGGCCGCGCTGACCGGGCCGCAGGATTGTGTCGAGGACATGCGCCAGATCTACGACACCCGCCGCCGCGCGCTGTGCGATGGGCTGGCGTCGCTCGGCATCCCGCACGCCGAGCCGCAGGGTGCGTTCTACGTCTATGCGGATGTGTCCGTCACCGGCCTGCCCGCCAGCACCTTCTGCGAGCGCCTGCTGCGCGAGGCCCGCGTGCTCGCCTATCCCGGCACGATCTACGGCGATTACGTCGACAACTACGTGCGCCTGTCGCTGACCCAGCCGGTTCCGAAGATCGAGGAAGCCATTGCACGGATGCGCCCGCTGGTGGCCGCCATCCGCGCCGAAACCGTTGCTGCCTGAGGGAGAGCTTGATGAAATCCGACAATCCGAACGTGAAGGGCATCAAGCACATGGCCTTTGCCGTGCGCGACGCGGAACGCGCGCTGGATGCCTATGCCCGTTTCCTGCATGTCCCCGCCGACACGAAGATGGAGATCTTCCCCAAGTCGAAGAACAAGGTCGCGTTGTTCTACCTGGGCGGCATCGAATACCAGCTGTGCGAAAGCCTCGACCCGCAGGGCCGCTTTGCCAAATGGATCGACGAGCGGGGCGCCGAGGGGCTGCACCACATCTGCTACGAGGTCGATGACATCGACGCGGCGCTGGCCCATGCGCAGGCGCAGGGCGCAAGCCTGCGCATCTGCCAGGCCTGCCAGAAGTACGGCTCGCACCCCCACCCCGAGGGCTGGGTGGCGTTCCTGGATAACGATGCCGGCGGCATCGAGATCGAGTTCATGCAGGTCTACACGCCCGAACAGCTGAAAGACTACGAAGCGTTCAAGGGGATCTGAGGGATGGGAACCGTTACTGTCGGCACCGCCTCGGCTGCGCCGGGGACCGTGGCCAAGGGGGTGATCCCCGTCACGACGCTGGGCAGCGGCA
>CAYYOE010000352.1:0-3527 GCA_964473055.1 uncultured Rhodobacterales bacterium
CGGCGATCGAGCATGTGGCCGACATGCTGGGACTGGCCTATATCCGCGCGCTCGAGGTGGCGACCTTCTACTTCATGTTCCAGCTGCAGCCGGTGGGTTCGGTCGCGCATCTGCAGATCTGCGGCACGACCTCGTGCATGATCTGCGGGGCCGAGGACCTGGTGGCGGTCTGCCGCGACAAGATCGCCCCCAAGGCGCATCAGCTGTCGGCTGACGGCAGGTTCAGCTGGGAGGAGGTCGAGTGCCAACGCGCCGATGGCCCAGATCGGCAAGGATTACTACGAGGATCTGACGGCGGAGAAGCTGGCCCATATCATCGACGAGATGGCGGCGGGCCGGGTGCCGACGCCCGGGCCGCAGAACGGGCGTTATGCGTCGGAACCTGCGGGCGGGCTCACCTCGCTCAAGGATCACGAGGCGGGGCGCGACCCGCTCAACGTTTCTGCCCGGCTGGCTGTCGACCTTGGCGACACGATCAAGCGCATCGACGGGACCGAGGTGCCGCTGCTGGCGCCCTGGGGCAAGCAATCGGGCGGCGGCGTGAATGTGGCCCCGACGCCGCACAAGCCTGTGCTGGCGCGCGCGGTGCCTGCCGACAAGACCGGCATCGACAAGCGCGAGGCGCCGGTGGAAGGCAAAGGCAAACCCGCCGTCGGGACGGTCACGCCGGGTGCGGAGGTCGCGGAAGCGGAGCCCGAGCGGCTGTCGGGTCCGCGCGATGGCCAGGCACCCGACGATCTGAAGCGGATCTCGGGCGTGGGCCCCAAACTCGAGGCGCTGCTGAACGAGATGGGGTTCTGGCATTTCGACCAGATCGCGGCCTGGTCGGCCGCAGAGGTCGCCTGGGTCGATGCCCGCCTCAAGTTCAAGGGCCGGATCGAGCGGGACGACTGGATCGGGCAGGCCACCCGTTTCGCCAGCGGCGGCTGAGGGCCGTCGCAGCGTCCTTCTGTCGCGTCGTCCGGCCTCGAAGAGCCCGGTTGCGAGAGCTAGCTACCGCCTGACCGCGTTACGGAAAGGTGGGAAAAGTGGCAGACATGACAACAAGATACAGGTTGGTTGCAGTCATCGCGTCCTGGACGGTCGCGGCCATCGTCGGGCTGACCGTGGCGCTGGTCGCGGTGGGTTTCCTGGGGCTGTGGGTGGCGGTGGGCGCGTTTGCGGGCCTTGGTGCCACCGTGATCACGGGCTGGTTGGGCCAGATGATCTTTGCCACCGACATCGATGCAAGGATCGCTGCGCGCCGAGGGACCGAGGCGGAGCGCGACACATCGTCCTAAAGGGGCGAGACAAACCGTTTTTCGCAGGCTAAACATGGGCGACACCACATGCCTATGGGGGGATCTGTGATGAAATCGACAAACGACGGCCTGATAAACCTGGCCATCGTCTGGGGCGTCGCCTCGGCC
Source organism: uncultured Rhodobacterales bacterium (assembly GCA_964473055.1). GTDB lineage: Bacteria > Pseudomonadota > Alphaproteobacteria > Rhodobacterales > Rhodobacteraceae > UBA996. The sequence continues at coordinate 1,410 of CAYYOE010000352.1, forward strand.
GCAGGATTCGTGGTCATGGCGGCCCTCATGCTGATGGGCGGTTGGACGGTCATGCAGGGCCTGTTCGCCGCCGCGGTCATTTTCTTCGGGCTGGGCGCGGTCCTGTCGCTGATGTTCCTCAAGCCGCTTCCGGGACCGAAGCGGGCGGGAACGGCGGGCTGGACGGCCGAGCGTACGGCGGCGGCCGCTGCTCCGTCACCGAAACCCACCCATGCTCCGGCGCCTGCACCGGCACCCGCCGCCGCGGCACCGGCCCCTTCACCGGCTGTTGCGGCACCGGCCCCGGAAGCTGCACCTGCGGCGGCTCCCGCTGCGGCCGCACCCGCACCGGTGACCGAGGGCGCAGGGACCCGCCCTGCGGCCCTCGATGGTCCGCGCGCCGGTGGCGCCGACGATCTGAAGAAGATCAAGGGGATCGGCCCAAAGATGGAAAAGTTGTGCAATTCCATGGGCTTCTACCATTTCGACCAGATCGCCAACTGGACCGCGGCCGAGGTGGCCTGGGTCGATGACAACCTCGAGGGGTTCAAGGGCCGCGTGTCGCGCGACGCCTGGGTCGACCAGGCGCGCATGCTGGCCGCAGGCGGCGAGACGGAATTCTCGCGCAAAGTCGACAAGGGTGACGTATACTGATCCTCGGGAGGGTTGTTGACCACCACACCTGAGGATTGGCCATGACCACGATGTCTGAAACCCTGTGGCTGCGCGGGCAGGCCGCGCAGCGCGACATGAACCACCTGGCAAGCTACGGCGCGGCCTTTTTCGGCACCGCCGCCCTGCAGGTCCTGACCCTGGGCGTGACCGCGCCGCGGTCCTTCTGGACCGCCATGGCCCGGGCTGCGGCGAGCGGGCCGAAACCCAGGCACCGCGCCGCCCCGTCTGTCGTCGAGCCCGCGCCGCATCTGCCCGAAGTGGCGGTGAGCGAGATCGCCCCCGTCGCGCAGAGCCCGGCCCCCGCGACGCCCTCGCCGCACCTGCTGGACGAACCGCGCGGCGGGGCGCCCGATGACCTGACCGCGCTGAGCGGGGTGGGGGCGAAGCTGGCCTCCGCGCTCAACGAGTTCGGGATCTACCATTTCGACCAGCTCGCGACGCTGGACGAGGCGGGGATCGCCTGGCTCGACGCGCAGCAGAAGGGGTTTCGCATGATCTGCGGGCGCTACGACCTGGTTGGACAGGCGCGCGCGCGGCTCTGACGCGGGGCTTCGGCGGACGGGGCGCGGGCCGGGGATTGCCTCGGCCCGGCCCGATCCGCTACGCAGGGCGCAACAATTCCCAGCCTGGGCCCCTGCCGATGCCACGCCGCCCCGAGGACAGCGCGACAGAACGCCGCCACCGCGGCCAGATCCGCCTTGCGGCCTTCGTCATGGCGGCCACGATGGTCCTGTGGATGGGGGCGAGTTTCCTCGGCGGGCAACTGGGCCTGCCGCCGCGCTTCGCCTTCCTCTTCGACCTTGCGGCGATTGCCGCACTGGTCTGGGCGCTGTTTGTGACTTATTGGGTGTGGAAAGCGCGGCGCGAGGACGGCTCACGCCGCTGACGCGCCCCCAGAGGCGGCCCGCCAGACCCGGGCCAGACACACGCGAGAGAGGCCAGATGCTTCAGGACAAGGACCGGATCTTCACCAACATCTACGGGATGCACGACCGGACGCTTGCGGGCGCACGGGCGCGCGGCCATTGGGACGGCACCAAGGACATCATCGCCCTTGGCCGCGACAAGATCGTGGAGATCATGAAGGCCAGCGGTCTGCGTGGCCGGGGCGGGGCGGGCTTTCCGACCGGCCTGAAATGGTCGTTCATGCCCAAGGAATCCGACGGGCGCCCGGCCTATCTGGTGGTCAACGCCGACGAGTCCGAGCCCGGCACCTGCAAGGACCGGGAGATCATGCGCAATGATCCCCACACCCTGATCGAGGGCTGCCTGATCGCCAGTTTCGCGATGAATGCGCATGCCAGCTACATCTACATCCGCGGCGAATACATCCGCGAGCGCGAGGCGCTGCAGGCGGCGATTGATGAGTGCTATGATGCGGGTCTGGTGGGCAAGAACGCCGCCGGGTCCGGCTGGGATTTCGACTGCTACGTCCATCACGGGGCCGGCGCCTATATTTGCGGC
>CAYYOE010000353.1:0-3492 GCA_964473055.1 uncultured Rhodobacterales bacterium
CTGATCCGCGCCTGACCCGGGGCTCGACCGATGACGCAGCAGACCCGACGCCGCGTGCTTGCCGCCTCTGCGGCGGTCATCGCGACAGCCGCCCTGCCCCGACCCCTTGATGCGGCGACGGACGACCGCGCCAGCGCGGTACTTTCTGGCTGGTATCGCCTCGTGCTGGAGCTCGTTCGTCATACGCCCAACTACTCTCCGCCCGTCGCCGCACGCGCCTTCGCCTGGCTCGGCCTGACCGCACACGAGGCGCTGGTGGCCACCGGCGCTGCGAAAGGCGGCAGCCTCAGCACCCGAACCGCCCTGCCCGCTGACCTACCTGCACGGCCGCCGCTCGATCCCGCAGCCACCCTGCATGCCGCGCTGGCTCAAGCGGTGCCCGACCACTTCGGCAACACCGGACCCATCGGCCAGCGCGCCATGGCGGCCATGGCCGACCGGCTGGGCGCCCGTGCGATCGCGGGAATGTCCAACGCCGAGGCAGCCCGCGCCGCAACCCTTGGCCGCGCCGTGGCCACCGCCACGCTGGCCGCCTCGCAGCACGACGGCGGCGCGGATGTGGCCAACATGGGATTCCCCGCCACCTGGCCTGCCCCAGTTCGTGCCGAGCAATGGGCGCCCACATCGACCATCGGCCAGCAGCAAACCCCGCTGTTGCCGCGCTGGGGCGAAAACCGTCCCTTCGTGCTGGCCTCGGGCGCCGCATGTGGGCTGCCCCCGCCGCCCGCCTTCGCGACCGACCCGGGCAGCGCCTTTTACGCCGAGGCGCAGGAGGTCTGGCAAGTCTCGCAGGACCTGACCGAGGAACAGAAGATCATCGCCCGCTTCTGGTCGGACGACCCGATGCTGTCGCCCACCCCGCCCGGCCACTGGATCACCATCCTGCTCGACATCGCAGAGCGCGACGGGATGGGGGCAGACCGCCTTGCCCATGCCCTCGCCGTCCTGGGCATCGCCATGTCGGACGCTTTCATCGCCTGTTGGCACGAAAAGTACCGTTACGATCTGTTGCGCCCCGTCACCTACATCCGCGCCCACATCGACCCCGGGTGGGAGCCGCTGCTGATCACGCCGCCCTTCCCGGAATATCCCTCTGGCCATTCCACCCAATCGGGCGCGGCCGCGACCGCGCTGGCCGCCCTCCTGGGCGATCCGTTCCCCTTCGACGACGCCACGCATGTCGATGATGGCCTGCCGGTGCGGTCATTTGCCCGTTTCGCCGACGCGGCTGGAGAGGCGGCGATGTCCCGGCTTTATGGCGGCATCCACTTTCGTTCGGCCAACGAGCAGGGCCTTGCCCAGGGCGCCTGCGTAGGCACGGCGGTCGTCGCCCGGCTGATGGGATGAGAATCCCGGCGCTTCTTGTCCTTATGGCAAGCCCCGTCCAGGCGCAGGCGCCGGTGTTCCTGCCTGCGACCGAAGAGGCGGGGATCGTGCATTCCTATACCGGCGACGAATGGGGCTACATGGTCGGCGGCGGTGTTGCGGCCTTCGACTGTTCCGGCAACGGCCTGCCCGACCTTTGGTTTGCGGGCGGCGATGGCCCGGCGACGGTCTGGAGGAACGAAAGCACCCCCGGCGGTCCGTTGGCCTTTGCCCCCGTCACAGACAGCGGCGCTGGCCTTTCGCAGGCTACCGGCGCCTGGCCGCTCGACATCGACGGTGACGGCATCACCGATCTCGCCGTCCTGCGGGTAGGCGCGGACGTCCTGCTGCGCGGCCTCGGCGACTGCCGGTTCGAGGATGCCTCTGCCGCCTGGGGCTTCGACGGCCACGACCGCTGGTCCACGGCCTTCGCCGCCACCTGGGAGGCCGGGCAGGACTGGCCCACGCTCGCCATCGGCACCTACATCGACCGCACGCAGGACGCCTTTCCCTGGGGATCGTGCACCGAGACGTGGCTCTACCGGCCAAAGGTCTCGGGCGGTTACGGCGCGCCCCTGTTGCTCGATCCGGCGCATTGCGCCCTGTCCATGCTGTTCACCGACTGGGCCCGGCGCGGCACGCCCGACCTGCGGGTGTCGAATGACCGCGAATACTACAAGGGCGGACAGGAACAACTCTGGCGAATGACCCCCGGCGAGGCCCCCCGCCCCTACACCGAGGCCGAGGGTTGGGACCGTCTGCGCATCTGGGGCATGGGCCTCGCTTCCGCCGACATCACCGGCGACGGTTATCCCGACTACTTCCTGACCTCGATGGCCGACAACCGCCTGCAGGTGCTGGACGGCGACGGCACGCGGCCGACCTTCCGCGATCAGGCCTTTGCCCGCGGCGTCACCGCCCACCGCCCGCACACCGGCGACACCGTCGCGCCGTCGACCGCCTGGCACGCCGAGTTCGGCGACGTGAACAACGACGGCCTTGCCGACCTGTTCATCGCCAAGGGCAACGTGGCGACGATGCCCGATTTCGCTCTGGAAGACCCGAACAACCTGCTGTTGCAGCAGGCGGACGGGACATTCGAGGAGGTCAGTGTCGCCGCTGGCACGGCCTCCGTGCGCACCGCACGCGGCGGCGCGCTGGTGGACCTGAACGCCGACGGCCTTCTCGACATGGTGGCGGTCAACCGGTGGGAGGGGGCGGAGATCTGGCGCAATGTCACCGCGGGCGCGGGCGGCTGGCTGATGCTGGAGCCATGGCAAGCAATGGGCAACCGCGACGCCATCGGTGCCTTTGTCGAGGTCCGCAACGAGACCCGCCAGGAGGTCCGCGAGCTCTGGGTAGGCGGCGGCCATGGCGGCGGGCAACTGGGCTGGCGGCACTTCGGCCTGGGCGGCTCGGCCGCGGCCGAGGTCCGCATCCTCTGGCCCGACGGCACCCAGGGCCCGTGGCACCGCCTGCCCGCGAACGGCTGGTGGATCCTGCCGCGCGACGGCGCGCCCGACCCCTGGACCCCGCCCGGCTGAGGCCCGCCGCGATGGACCTACCCTTGCCGCCCGTGCCCTTGCACGTCACATAGGGCCTGATCAACGGAGCACCCCATGACACTCACCCGTGACGACGTCCTTGCCGCCCTGTCCCGCGTGGTGGACCCCGCCACCGGGCAGGACGTCGTCGCAGGCGACATGGTCCGCGCCCTGACCATCGACGGCACCCGCGTGCGCTTCGTCCTTGAGGTGCCCGCCGACCGAGGGGCCGCCATGGAACCCGTCCGCGCCGCTGCGGTAGTCGCGGTGGAACGCATCGCGGGCATGGGCAACGTCGCTGCCGCCCTGACCGCCCACAGCGCCCCGAAGCCCCCGCCCGACCTGAAGATCGGCCGCCACCCCACACCCGCCACCGCCGCCGGTCCGCAATCGGTGCCCGGCGTGCGGACGCTGATCGCGGTGGGATCGGGCAAGGGTGGCGTGGGCAAGTCCACGCTGTCGGCCAACCTCGCCGTGGCCCTCGCCCATGAAGGGATGAAGACTGGCCTGCTGGACGCCGACATCTATGGCCCCTCGCAGCCCCGCATGATGGGCATGTCCGGCCGCCCGGCCTCGCCCGACG
>CAYYOE010000354.1:0-3484 GCA_964473055.1 uncultured Rhodobacterales bacterium
GTGACCTGATCCAGAAGACCGAGGCAGAGATGCTGCGGACCCCGAACTTTGGACGGAAGTCGCTGAACGAGATCAAGGAAGTCCTGTCCGGCATGGGGCTGCACCTTGGCATGGAAGTCGAGGAATGGCCGCCCGAGAATATCGAGGATCTGGCCAAGAAGTTCGAGGACCAGTTCTGAGGTAAAGGTGGGCGGTATCGCCCACCCTACGACCTGCTCGGTGCGGTAGGGTGGGCAATCTGCCCACCGCCATCGGCAACCACACGACGACCCCGGGCAATCCCGCCCCAACAAGCCTGGCGCACGCACGCCGGGCCGTACAAAGCAAAATGAACCAGGAGACGACCCATGCGCCACGGATCCGGCTATCGCCGCCTTAACCGCACCCACGAACACCGCAAGGCCCTGTTTGCCAACATGGCCGGTGCGTTGATCGAGCACGAACAGATCAAGACGACCCTGCCCAAGGCCAAGGACCTGAAGCGCGTGGTCGAGAAGCTGATCACGCTGGGCAAGCGCGGCGACCTGCACGCCCGCCGTCAGGCGGCCTCGCAGCTCAAGACTGATGCGCAGGTGGCCAAACTGTTCGCCGTGCTCGGCCCCCGCTACAAGGACCGCCAGGGTGGCTGCGTCCGTGTGCTGAAGGCGGGCTTCCGCTATGGCGACATGGCGCCCATGGCGATCATCGAGCTGGTCGATCGCGATCCCGACGCCAAGGGCGCTTCGGACCGTGCCCGGATCGAGGCGGAAGACGCCGCAAGCGAGGCAGTCTAGAGCAGGGCTCGACCCCATGGCGCGGGGTCGCCTGCGCTAGCTCCAGAACCCGGTGCGCCGGTTCACGGGCCCTCGGCTGGCCCGACCGGATTGCACCGAAGCTCACATTGCCGAACGGCGGCGCGTTGTTTCAACGGGCCGCCACGCCAAGCGCCTGCGGGCCCTGCCTTGTCCGGGCATGCAACACCCCTATCCGCCCCAATCATTTGGTTCGCACAGTCCGGGATTCAGGCCTGCCATTCCGGGCCGGGGCCCAGGGCCCCGTGCGGCAAACGGTGAAGCTTGACCCTTAGGTCAGTGTCGTTGATCTTCATGCATGTGCTCGCATCGTGCGCACAATTTAAGGTTGACTGACCGATGGGCAACCTGTCTACACGGTCAAGCGTCTGGGGGTAGGAAGTGGTGAAAGACAGCGCGATCTCCCATCAGGGTTTCGAACTTGGTCTCGCTCGATTGTCCGAGCTTGCGCCCAAGGGCTATGCGCTTGGACTACATATAAGATTCGCTTCGGCACACATCATGATCCAGACCTATGATCCCCGCTGGATCGAGGTCTATACCGAAAAGGGCTACATGCTCTGTGATCCGCTGGTGTCCTGGGGCTTCGGGAATGAGGGCGTGATCAGGTGGAGCGCGATCGACCATCCTGATCCCCACAATGTCTTCGGCCAGGCAGCATCCTTCGGACTGACCTACGGGATCGCAGTGTCCGAGGGCCCGATTTCATCCCGGACCATCGGGGGATTCGCGCGCGGCGACCGCGAGTTCACCGATGCCGAAATGGCAGCGATTCAGGACATCGTTCGCAAGCTGCATTTTGACTCGACGCCCCCCGAGAGCTTGACTGCCGCCCAGCGCATGGCGCTGCGACTGATAGCCAAGGGCAGCCGCCACGCCGAGGCCGCCGCACTGCTGGGGATCTCCGAAAGCGCGCTCAAGGCCCGGTTGCGCTCGGCCCGCGACCGCCTGTTCGCGCGGACAACAGCCGAGGCGATTCAACGGGCACAGGAGTACAAGTTGCTGTGACGACCGCGCCTCGGCTGTGACGGTTCTCAACCTGACCAGCCGGAGGCTATCATGCAGACCACGACCCTTTCGTTTCAGAATCTCCACGTTCACGGTGCCCTGTTTACCAACGTGCTGCGCGCTCGGCACGAGAGCTTCATAGTCCAGAACAAGTGGCAGTTGCCCGAAGTGGACGGCATGGAGTTCGACCAGTACGACACACCGATGAGCCGGTGGATCGCGGTACACGAGTTCGGCCGCGTGATGGCCGGAATCCGTCTGACGCCCACCACGGCGCGCTGCGGGATCTACAGCTACATGATCCGGGACGCACAGCTCGGGTTGCTCGAATCGATCCCTGCGGACCTGCTCTACGAGCCGGCGCCGGTGGGCGAGCATATCTGGGAGGCCAGCCGTGTCTTCGTCGCAGGCGAGGTTCCGGCCGAACTGCGCACGCAGGTGCAGGCGAACCTGATGCATGAAATGGTGCGCACCGCGCGCACCGAAGGTGCAAGCCAGCTGATCGGGCTGTGCCCGCGCGCCTGGATGCGTTGGATGCGGCGGCTGGGGTACCACACGGAACATGTCGGGCCGTGCCTCGATATCGGCGGGTCGCTGAACCAGGCTATCCTGATGCGCCTGAACACCAACCTGCACTGATCGTCCTCCGTCCCGGCTGCTTGCAAGGCGCGGGCCCCCCTTCGCGGGGGCCCGACACCCGGGCGCTTCCGAAGGCCCGCGCGCCCCTGTAGGCTGCGCCCATGCCTGACCTTTTCGACACCGCCCCCGCATCCTCTGTTCCGGCGCCGGATGCCCCCCGGCCCTTGGCCGACCGCTTGCGGCCCCGCGCCCTGTCCGAGGTGATCGGGCAGGATGCGCTGCTGGCGCCCGAGGGACCGCTGGGGGCGATGCTGGCCTCGGGCAGCTTGTCGTCCCTGATCCTCTGGGGGCCGCCCGGGGTGGGCAAGACGACCATCGCGCGGTTGCTGGCGGATGCGACCGATCTGGCCTTCGTGCAGATCAGCGCGATCTTTACCGGGGTGCCGGACTTGCGACGGGTGTTCGACGCGGCCCGCCTGCGGCGCACGCAGGGACGTGGAACGCTGCTGTTCGTGGACGAGATCCACCGCTTCAACAAGGCGCAGCAGGACGGTTTCCTGCCGCTGATGGAGGACGGGACGATCGTGCTGGTCGGGGCGACCACCGAGAACCCGTCGTTCGAGCTGAATGCGGCGCTTCTGTCCCGCGCGCAGGTCATGGTGCTGACGCGGCTTGCGCCGGCCGATCTGGACCGGCTCTTGTCGCGCGCGGAGGCCGAGATGGGCCGCACCCTGCCGCTGGACGGGGACGCGCGCGATGCGCTGGTGGCCATGGCGGATGGCGACGGGCGTGCGCTGCTCAACCTTGTGGAACAGGTGGCCGCCTGGCGCGTCGATGGGCGGCTGACGCGGGATGCGCTGGCCGCGCGGCTGGCGCGGCGCGCGGCGAATTACGACAAGTCGGGCGAAGGGCATTACAACCTGATCTCGGCGCTGCACAAATCGGTGCGCGGGTCGGACCCCGATGCGGCGCTCTACTGGTTCGCCCGGATGCTGGAAGGGGGCGAGGACCCGCGGTTCCTGGCGCGACGGATCACCCGCATGGCGGTCGAGGATATCGGGCTGGCCGACCCGCAGGCGCAGGCGCACTGCCTGCAGGCGCACTGC
>CAYYOE010000355.1:0-3473 GCA_964473055.1 uncultured Rhodobacterales bacterium
AGGAACAGCCAGGGGCGGATCATGTTGGCGCGGTTGATGTTGCGCCCGGCGTTCGGCCCCTTGGCGGGATACAGAACCTTGTCGAGGAACTGGTTGGAGAAGTAGAAGTACGCTAGGCACCCCCCCACCCCGATGGCGATGGTCAACAGACCCTGCAAGGCCGGATTCATGATCCCCTCCCGTCGTGCGCTTGGCCGGACTTGTGCCGACCTTGGGCGAGGGCCCCGGGTCTGCGCCCGGAGCCCCCCGTCGTGTCAGGAGGCGCGCGTCAGTTCAGCGCGTCCCAGCTGGCCTGGATCTCGTCAGCCACCTGCTGGGCGGGCTTGCCGCCGGTAAAGTCCACCATGCCGGTCCAGAACGACCCCGCACCAACCGCGCCGGGCATCAGGTCGGACCCGTCGAAGCGGAAGGTGGTGGCGTTGACCAGGATCTCTGCCTGCCCGCGCAGCGCGTCGTTCAGGTAGGTTTCCGGGTTGACCGACCTCAGCGGCGTCAGGAAGCCCGACTGCGCCCCGAACACCTCGTGCGCGATTTCCAGCTTGAGGAACTCCATCAGCTCGTTCGTGGCGTCCGACGGCGTGGTGATCGCCATCAGCGTGCCGCCGCCCAGCACCGGGCTGCCCAGGTCCTTTTCGGCGAAGGCCGGGAAGTAGAAGAAGTCGGCATCGACGCCGAATTCCACGGTCTCGGGGAAGAAGGCCGGGACGAACGACGCCTGGCGGTGCATGTAGCACTGCGGCGGCGACGAGAAGAGGCCCCGGGGGCTGTCGCGGAAGTCGGTGGTGGCGACCGCGCCGGTGCCGCCGGCAACCCGGCCATCGGCGATGAACCAGCCGAATTCCTCGATCGCGGCGACGACGCGCGGATCGTTGAACGGCATCTCGTTGGTCGTCCAGGCGTCATAGACCTCGGGCGGCTGGGTGCGCAGCATCAGGTCCTCGACCCAATCGGTCGCGGGCCAGCCGGTCGCGGCCCCCGATCCCAGGCCGATGCACCACGGCGTCTCGCCGTCGGCGACCATCTGGTCCGTCAGCGCCTTCAGCTCTTCCATCGTGGCCGGAATTTCGTAGCCCGCGTCCTCGAAGTTCTCGGGGTTGTACCACACGAGCGACTTGACGTTGACGTTGTAGAAGAAGCCGAACAGCTGGTCCGCGCCGGAGCGGTCGGGGAAGGTGCCCAGGTTCACCCAGCTTTCGCCGGCGCCGTAATTCTCGGCAACCCAGTCGCCGAAGCCGTCGGCAAGGGGCGTCAGCAGTCCGCGGGCCGCCATGTCCGAGGCGAGGCCCGGCTGCGGGAAGACTGCGATGTTCGGCGCGGCGCCGGCCTCGGCGTCGATCACGATCTGCTGCTCGAAGCTGTCCGAGCCGGTGTAGATCACGTTGGCGCCCGTGGCCGCGCTGAAATAGGCCACGACCGAGCGGAAGAACCCGTCCTCGGGTTGCAGCCAGGGGCCGGTGATCGTGACCGTCTCGCCCGAAAGGTCGGGCGCGTTGGCGGCCCAGGCCTCGTAGCTGTCCCAGCTGAAGGGCCCCTCTCCGACCGGAAATCTCAGGTCCTGCGCGGACGCCATGCCGGTGACGAGCGCGAGCGTCGCCACACCGGCAGCAAGTGCCGTCTTCATCGGTATCCTCCCGTCAAGCGCCTGTTCCCGGCGCGGTTTCCCTATCCTGCGCACCGCCCGATTTGCGGAGTCGGTCAAAGCGCTTTGGACGCTTCGACACTCGCCGATCCGGAATTGCGTGTCAATGGCAGTGGCGGCAGGCCCGACAAGCCTCTTTTACGGCAGCGGGTTGCCGAATCCCTGTCCCGGCCAGCCCCTTTGACGCACCGGATTTGCTTGGCTAGAGTCCGACCCATTCGAAAGCGCTTTGAAGCGCTCGGGAGGGACCTGGGGAGGACAGCAGCCATCAACGGCCGCACCATGAACCTGCGCACGCTTGCGGCCGAACTGGGGCTTAGCCAGACGACCGTGAGCCGCGCGCTGAACGGCTACCCCGAGGTCGCCGAAGCCACCCGTCATCGGGTGGAGGAAGCGGCGCGCCGCCTGAACTATCGCCCCGACATGCGCGCCAAGGGGCTGGCCACGGGCCGCGCCATGGCGATCGCGCATATCCTGCCGGTGTCGTCGCGCCACGAGATCGTGAACCCGGTCTTTGCCGATTTCATTGCGGGCGCGGGCGAGATCTATGCACGCCACGGCTACGACCTGCTGTTGTCCGTCGTGCGCGACGAGGACGAAGCCCACCACTACCGCGATGTCGCGGCCAAGCGCAGCGTCGACGGGCTGATCGTCCATGCGCCGCGGGCCCACGACCGGCGCGTGACCCTGCTGCGCGAAACCGGCCTGCCCTTCGTCGTGCACGGGCGGATCAGCGACGAGGGTGCGCCCTATGCCTATCTCGACATCGACAACCGCCGGTCCTTCGAACGGGCCACCCACTTCCTGATCGACCTCGGACATCGGCGAATCGCCCTGGTCAACGGGATCGCCACGATGGATTTCGCGATCCGCAGGCGCGCGGGATATGCCGCCGCGCTGGCGGCCCGGGGAATCGGCGAGGATCCGGCGCTGGTCCGGTCCGACGAGATGACCGAAAGCTACGGCCATGCCATGGCCCGCGCACTGCTGGCCCTGCCCGATCCGCCGACGGCGTTCCTGACCTCGTCGCTGATCGTGGCCCTTGGGGTGCGCCGAGCGATCGAGGAGGCGGGGTTGCGGCTGGCGCGCGATGTCTCGGTCGTTACCCATGACGACGAACTCGCCTACCTGCGCAACGGCACGGACGAGCCGATCTTCACCGCGACCCGGTCGTCGGTGCGCCAGGCCGGACGGTTGTGCGCCGAGATGCTGATGGACATGATCGCCGATCCATCGGCCCCCCTGCCCCAGCGGATCCTCGAAGCCGACCTGGTGCTGGGACAATCCACCGGCCCTGCCCCGGCCACCCGCAGCCTGCACATCAAGGACCCCGCATGATCCCCTCTCGCGCCGAGTTTCCCGAAGGCTTCACCTTCGGCGCCGCCACGGCGGCCTACCAGATCGAGGGCGCGGCTTACGGCGGGGCGGGTCCGTGCCACTGGGACACCTTTGCCGCCACGCCCGGCAACGTGGTGCGGGCCGAGACGGGCGCGCGGGCCTGCGCGCACTACCACCTCTGGCCCGAGGATCTGGACCTCGTGCGCGACGCGAACCTCGACGCCTACCGCTTTTCCACGTCCTGGGCGCGGGTTCAGCCCGAGGGGCGCGGGCCCGCCAACACCGAGGGCCTCGATTTCTACGACCGGCTGGTCGACGGGATGCTGGCGCGCGGCCTTGCGCCGTTCCTGACGCTGTATCACTGGGACCTGCCCAGCCCGCTGGCCGACCTGGGCGGCTGGGCCAACCGCGACACCTGCGCGCGATTCGCCGACTACTCCATGCTGGTGATGGGCCGGATCGGCGACCGCGTCGCGCGCACCGCCACGATCAACGA
>CAYYOE010000356.1:0-3467 GCA_964473055.1 uncultured Rhodobacterales bacterium
AGCGACCCGGTTCCGCCGCCACCGCCGCCGCCCCCGCCGCCCGAGCCGGCTCCGCCGCCGCCTCCCCCACCGGGCGATCCGGCGCCACAGCCTCCGCCGCAGTCCGGCGGTGGCGGGAACGACGGCGCCTCGACCGACCCGCTGGTCAACCCCACCACGGTCATCTCCGGCCGTGTGGCGACAATCGCGCCGCAGGGCGGTGACGATGTGGTGTCAGTCCGCATCCTGCAGCATCCCAACCATGGGCACCTGACGGTCAACCCGGACAATACGCTTGCCCTGGTGATGACGGAGTCGAACCATACCGGCGCCCTGTCGTTCCGCTACGAGACCACGCTGGCGAACGGGTCTACCGCTACCCATACGACATCGCTGAACGTCGTCGCCGGTCCGCAGGCCGGCGGATGGGCCACGGGCCAGTCGCACTACATGCTGGAAACCGATGAGGACGGGGATATCGTTGTCGAACATGGCGACAACCACCGCCCGGTCTACGTGTCCGGCTCCAGTGATGCCCTAACCCGGGCCGACATCGCCCAGATCGCGGGGGTTCCAATCAGCCAGGTCACACCGCAGTGGCTGGCCGCCCGCCCGGAATTCGGCGGCAGCGAGGACATGGCTCTGGCCCAGGACGTGGGCCGCGACCTGTGGCGCCACATCACCCAAAACAACGAGACGTCGAACTGGCTGTTGCTGGAAAGCGGTCACGAGTATCGCGACTGGGGCTCGCTGGTCGAGTGGGGCGCAGGTGGCGAGTCCGGGCTGCACCCGCTCTACATCGGGTCCTATGGCGACGGCCCACGGCCCGTTATCACGGCCGAGCAATACGTCATCCGCGACGGCCAAGAGAACATCGTGATCCAGGGGCTGCACTTCACCGGCGGTGTCGTGATCCTGCAGCCGGCCGGCAACATCATTATCGACGATACGACCTTCACGCGCGAAAGCCTCGTGGTGCAGGACGTGTTCGGCGTAACTGTTCGCAATTCGAACTTCATCGACGTCCATCAGGAGACACCACTCAACAGCGGCGCTTTCTGGGATGTCGGTGCCAATCGGACCACGGCCTTCTATGTGCAGGGCGTCGACGGTCTGCTGATCGAGGGCAACTTCTTCGATCAGACCGGCTGGGCACAGGATTACCGGTACGACACATCGACTGCGGGCGGCCATCCGCCCAGCATGTTCAGCCACGGCCTCTACATCCAGTACGACAACGCCGATGTCACCCTGCGTGACACGATCATCATGCAAAGCGCCTCGTATGGCGTTCAGGTACGCTCGGGCGGCTTTGTCGAGGGCAACGTGCTGATCGACAACAACATTGGCATGAACGTCATGGGGGGCGACTTTGGGGGCAATGGCCCCACCGGAAACTATAGCCTGGTGATGGACAACCTGATCACCTCGGCCGCTCACAAGGAGGTTGCGGTCGCCGAAGGGGCATTGAGCTGGGGTCTGATGAACCAGGCGCGCATGACGTCGCTGGTGGACAATATCGTCGCTCACCTTGCCGACCCCAACAACCCCCAGGATCTGGCGTCCAAGACCACAACTGGTCCGGCTCTTCAGAACGACTACACGCCCTACTATAACGACACGACGATCTGGAACTGGCAGGGAACGAACCCGCCCGTGTGGTACGACTGGTGGCGGGACGCGAATGTCGACGGCCTGAACCCGGCTGTCCTGAACCAGACCACGATCCAGACCTTCGCGGCGCAGCTTCTGGGCCAGCAGACCGCCACGATCGGCGACCTCGCGAACTACTTGCGGGCGCAGTCGAACGGTGCCTTCGACGATGTGGTCGATGCCGAACTGATCACCCGCTTCTTCCAGGTCGGCTTCGGCATCGCCCCCGACATCCGGATGACCGCCGAGACCCTGCGCTTCGTGCCCAACGATGTCGGTGAAGGCGTGCGCTGGGACAACCGGCTGAACTGGGACACCCAGGACCTGCCGGGCTCGGTTGCGGGCGACAGCGTCGATCTGGGTGGCAACAGCGTCATCTTTGGCGGAACGGCGCGGGTGCAGGACTTCGAGTTCGGCGACCGGGGCGCGCTTTCCGTCTCGCATGGTCGCCTGACGGTCGAGGATGACCTGACGGTCGGTTCCGGGCGCGCAACGCTGAATATCTCGAACACCGGGCAGTTCTGGACCGACGGCCTCAGCGGGCCGGGTCTGCTCGACATCAACCAGACCGGTGGGCGTTTCGTCAACACGGGCGAGTTCCGTGGCCAGACCGACATGACCCTGAACGGCGGGCAGACCGTTCTGGCCAGCGACGACGCGACCTTCGCGCTCACCGCCGGCAGCCGGCTGGAGATCGTCGGAAACGCCGGGCGTGTGGGCTTCGACGGGGATCAGGGCGGCCTTGCCATCCTGGGCCTCGGGGATGACTCGACCCTCGCCTTCACCGCCGCGAACGGCAGGCTCGGCACCATCGAAGAGTTCCGTAGCGGCGCGTTCGGCGATGCACCCAACGTCCAGTCGGGGATCGATCTGGGCAACGCGGCCCTGCAGATCGACTTGCGCGGCATCTCGGGATCGACCCACAACTTCACCCTGATGCAGGTGGACGAGTTGATCGGGTCGCTCGAGAACGCATCGTTCATCGGGCTCGGCAGCCGCAACGCCGACATCGTGATCGACTACGCGACCGATACCGTGACCCTGGGGCTGACATCGGGGAACGGCACCATCGGTATCCGCACCCTCGGGACCGAGGACATGGTGTCGGACGGGTATCAGGACTTGTGGGCGGCCTTGACCGCGGGCCGCGGCACCTGGGACGAGACCGCCCCGGTAGAGGACGACGAGGACGATCTCGACGTCGCCGCCTGACCAGGACGGGGGCCATTGGCCCCCGTTGCCTTGCCGGGGCACGACAGGCCTCTGCATCGCTTGCGATACGGTGGCATCCTCGCCTTGACACCCGCTGGCCGCCGATGTTTCTGGCCGGGCCTTGAACCGAGGGGCCCCGAGCCATGCATGCCTACCGCAGCCACACCTGCGCCGACCTGACCCTTGCCGATGTCGACCGGACCGTGCGTCTGGCGGGATGGGTGCACCGGGTGCGCGACCACGGCGGCGTGCTGTTTATCGACCTGCGCGACCATTACGGGATCACTCAGGTGATTGCCGATGCCGACAGCCCGGTCTTCGCCGAGGTCGAGCAGGTGCGCGCGGAATGGTGCGTCCGGATCGACGGGCGTGTCCTCGCGCGCGATGCGTCCCTGGTGAACCCGAAGATTCCCACGGGGGCGGTCGAGGTTTTTGCGACAGGTCTCGAGGTGCTGGGCCCGGCCGAGGAACTGCCGTTGCAGGTGTTCGGCGATCAGGACTACCCCGAGGAAACGCGCCTGCGCTACCGGTTCCTCGACCTGCGCCGGGACAAGCTGCACCGCAATATCCTGCTGCGATCCCACGTCATCCGGTCGATCCGCGACCGGATGTGGGCGCGGGGC
>CAYYOE010000357.1:0-3436 GCA_964473055.1 uncultured Rhodobacterales bacterium
CGCGCGGCCTCGGTCAGGTCGCGGGCATACTTCTTCAGGGCGTCATAGCCTTCTTCGGCACTGGCCGAGTCCGCTGTGCGCCCCTTGCGGATGTCGTTGATCGCGCTGTTGATCCCCTGCGCGGTGACGGCGCCCGCCTCCAGCGCCTCCTTGGCGCGGGTCTTGACCAGCGCCAGCGCCGTCAGCAGCCGCTCGACCGGCACGAAACTGTCGCCCGCCTTCTTGGCGACCGTCTCCGCCTCGTCCAGCACGCGCACAAGGCTCGGGTCCACATAGACCTGCCCGTCGCCGCCCGTGACCTTGGGCTGTTTCGCGATCAGCGCATCGACTGCCGCCAGCACGCGCTCCGGCGCGCCACCGGCCCGGCGGATCAGGTTGGACGCCAGCCCCTGATCGTCATCCATCAGCGCCTTCAGCAGATGTTCGGGCAGCACGCGCTGGTGACTTTCCCGCATCGCGATGGTCTGCGCGGCCTGAAGGAACCCGCGCGACCGCTCCGTGAACTTTTCAAGGTTCATCGGTCGTCTCCTCTCGTTCAGCGCCCGACCTTCGGACCGCCCGACATGCGGCACGGGTCCCCTTGCGGGCCTCGGAGTGGATTTGTGCATCGTCCGCGCAGGGCGCAAGGGCGGCCCCTGGCAATCTCGCAACAGCGCGGGGGTCAGACCTCGTAGCGCACGAAGGCAAAGGCCGATCCGTCCGGCGCCCAGCTGGGCACGTTGATCGTGCCCTGGCCACCGGTGAACTCCAAGATGCGTGCGGACCCTGTGCCATCAGGGCGGCACAGCACCAGTGCCACCGGCAGGTCTGCCGGATGGCCGGTCGTGCCCGGCGGATAGGCGAGGTACACGAGATGCCGCCCGCAGGGCGACGGGTGCGGGAACCAGTTGACGTGATCGTCGGCGAACAACTTGCGCTGATCGGACCCGTCCGCGCCCATCACCCAGATCTGCGCGTGCCCATCCCTGTCGCAGTTGTAGTAGATGTGCCGCCCGTCGTGGCTGTAATCCGGCCCGTCGTGGTGCCCCTGACCATGGGTCAACCGGACCTCGGGACCACCGGCAAAGGGCATGTTGTAGACGTCGATCACCCGCGACCCGCCGCGCGCGGCGACATAGGCGATGGTCGCGCCATCGGGCGACCAGCCGTGCCACCAGCTGGGCGCTTCGGGGCTGATCTTCTCCAGCGCGCCCCCGGTGGCGGCCATCCGGTACATCTCGGACCCCTGCCCGCGGTGGCCGGACAGGACGATCCACTTGCCGTCCGGCGAAATCCCGTGGTCATTGTTCAGCCGCAGGTCATCCGGTGTAGGCACCGGCACCAGATCGGGCGCGTCAAACGGCACCCGGAACAGCCGCCCTTCGCCATTCACCAGCAGATGCGACCCGTCGGGCGCCCAGTTCGGCGCCTCGATGTGCCGGTCGGTCACGAGCAGCGTCCGCGCGCGGCCCGCGGCCACATCCCAGATTTCCAGCACCGACTGCATCGCCACACCCCCCGGGACCGCTACCCGGGGACGTTTCTACACCGACGGCACCGTTGCACCAGCCGGGGACGCACGTCGAGCGACCGGCGTCACCAGCCGCTCGGGCCGCGCCGCTTCGGCCGCCTCGAACAGGCGGAAGGTCTGGCCGACGAAGTTCACCGCACCCGAGATATGGTCCAGATACGCCCGCACCTCGGCGGTCATCGCCGCCTCGACCAGCTGGATCGGGCGGTCGGGGCGTTCCCCCTCGAACCCCACATGGAACAGGGGGTCCCCCCGGCGCACCACCAGATCGCGAGCGGTGTCGTGCCATTCGAACGCCCACATCAGCGGGCGCGGCCACAGGCTGATCGGGAAGCGGCCCGTCACCGTCAGGCCCGGCAGAGGATCGGGGCGGTAATGCAGAAACGGCGGGGCCTGCACGATCCAGCAGGGCTCGTCGCACAGAAAGACATAGGGCAGCTTCACCTGCACCACCGGCCGCGCCGGGTGCCGCCATTCCTGCTCGGCGCTCAGCGTTACCACATCGCGCAGCTTGCCCGTGCGCAGGCCCGATGAGGGCCCCGCCCGGTTCACCAGCACCGCCCGACCATCCGCATCACGCGCGAACCCCAGCGCCAGGTCCACCGGGCAGGGCACCGTCCACAACCGCGCCTCGGCCTGCGTGACGGCGGGGCAGCGCGCCAGCGACTTGCCATGCGGATTGCCCGCCTCGCGCGGTCGGGCAGTCAGGTCGGACGCGCGTTCGGGTGCGGCATAGATCACGCCGCCCTTTTCGCAATCGCGCAGCCAGCCGACAGTCAGCGGCCCCGACGCGGGCACATGCGCAGGCCTGGCATAGGTCAAGGTCAGGTCCATCGTCCCCTCGGGCGGGTTGACAGGGGCGCATCCCCGCCCCATCCGTCCCCGGGATTAGCGCCACAAGGTTAACGCCCCATGTCCGACACCTCTCCTGACGACCGCCTGATCGTTGCCCTCGACGTGGCCGATGCCGTCTCGGGCCTTGCCCTTGTGGACCGGATCGGCCCGCGGGTGGGCTTCTACAAGATCGGGCTGGGGATGCTGACCGGAGGGGGCCTCGCGCTGGCGCGGGAACTCAAGGACGATCGCGGGCTGCGCGTCTTCCTCGACATGAAGCTTTACGACATCGGCGCTACAGTCGAGGCGGCGGTGCGGGGCCTTGCGCGGTTCGACCTCGATTTCCTGACCGTCCATGGTGATCCGCAGGTGGTGGCGGCGGCTGCACAGGGTGCGGCCGGATCAGGGTTGCGCATTCTGGCCGTCACGGTGCTCACTTCCTATGACCGCGCAGATCTGGACGCCGCCCTGATCCGCCCGGGGAAGCCAGACGAGATCGTGCTCGACCGCGCAGCCCGGGCTTTCGACGCGGGTGCGCATGGCGTCATCGCCAGCCCGCACGAGGCAACAGCCATTCGCACCCTGCCCCAGGCGGCCGGTCGCCTGATCGTGACACCGGGTGTCCGCCCCGTGGGGTCCGCCAGGGACGACCAGAAACGCGTCGCCTCGCCCGCCGAGGCGCTATGTGCCGGTGCCGATCATATCGTGGTGGGCCGTCCCGTCTGGACTGCGTCCGATCCGTCGGCTGCGGCGGGGGCCATCCTGGACGGCTTGCCCAGGCGCTAGTCACCGGGTGCCAGGGGTGCTGACTGCGCCCGGCATTCGAAGGAACGCCCGGCGCAGCCCGAAGGCATCGGCGCGTCAGTTCTTGTTGATGTCGCGGTCGATCCGCCTGAACTGGCCCGCACGCACACCCACGACCCGACGCAGCCCCAGCCAGACGCAGACCGAAAGGAACGCGAACACAGCCATCAGAACCGGCATCCCAAGACCCGGCCAGACGGCCACCAGCAGACCGGTCAGGATTGCGCCCCCCGCGAAGCCGAGGAAGAAGAAGCCCGGCGCAAACACCTCGAGGATGCCGATCAGAAA
>CAYYOE010000358.1:0-3412 GCA_964473055.1 uncultured Rhodobacterales bacterium
ATGTCGGCAGATGGGTCGATCACGGCGCTGGGGTGGATGCCGGGTGCGATCTGCGGGCCTGGGTCCATGGTGCGGGTGACATGGGCCATGGCGATGCGCGGGCGGGGCGCGACGATGGCGGCCCGTAGCCCCAGCGCGCGCCAGTCCATGCCGGCGCCGATCACCGCCGCGCGCGCCGCGCCCTGTGCGAGGCCGTCGGCGTATTTCGCGCTCATCGCCATGGCAAGATCATCCGGGCCCGCCCGGCCCGGTTCGGCCACGCCGGTCACGACGATGTCGGCGTCGCCCAAGGCCTCGGCCCCGAGCGCCGCCGCGATGTCCCTGATGCTGTGCCCCGTCATGCCGACCCCGCGTGCCTTACCGCCGCGGGATCAGGGTTTAGCTGGCCGGGTCGGGCATGACCACCCCGAGCGACTGGATCGCCGAGGAAAGCCGCGCGTTGCGCCCGTAGATGTCGCCCCGGAAATGGATGTGCCCGTCGGATTCCACCCATGCGGTCATGTAGGTGAGGTGGACCGGGATGTGGACATCAAGATGCAGGTAGGTTTCCTCGCCGGTGGCGCGGATGCCCTGGAACAGGCCCACGGGGTCGTCGGTCTGGCGCGCCAGCAGGTGATAGGCGAACTCGTGCGGGTCGGCCAGCCGGATGCAGCCCGAGGAATAGGCGCGCACGTCGTTGTTCATCAGGTGCTGCTCGGGCGTGTCATGCAGGTAGATCGCGTGCCGGTTGGGGAACATGAACTTGACCGATCCCAGCGCGTTGCGGGGCCCCGGCGGCTGGCGCAGGTCGAAGGGGAAGTTGTTGACGGTATAGCGGCTCATGTCGACGCTGGCCGGGTTCACGGGACGCCCGCCCGCCATGAGCTGAAGGTAGCTGCCGCGCCCGGCGAGGATGCCGGGAATGTAGCTGCGCATCGCGATGGAGCGGGGCACCCACCAAGAGGGGTTGATGACCATATGCTCCATCTCGTCCGAGAATTCGGGCGTCTGGCGGTCGCGCGCGCCGATCACGGAACGGGTGATGAAGGTCACCTCGCCGTCGTCGATGACGCGGGTGTGGAAATCGGTCAGGTTGACGTAGATCAGCCGGTCATGGACCTGCCCGTCGTTGAGCCAGCGCAGGCGTTCCATCGCCAGCACGACCTCGTTCCAGTGATCTTCGACCGACCGGTTGACGGCTCGGATCGTCGCCTCGCCGGCGATGCCGTCGGCGTTGATGCCGTTGTTGGCCTGGAAGCTGACCACGGCGGCCTGCAGGGTCGCGTCGTATTCCGCAGTCGCGGAGCGGTCCAGATACCCCATGCGCATCAGCCGGTTGCGCAGCTGCACGACGGCCGGGCCGGTGTCGCCCGGACGCAGGCTTCCCGCCTGCACGGTCGGGCCGTAGCCACCCGCGGAGGCCAGTTCCTCCAGCTCGAACTTGGTGCGCATCAGACGCATGTAGCCCGGCGTCTGGGGTGCCAGCGTGGTCATGAACTGGTGCGGATTGCTGTCCAGGAACTCCGACATCAGCGCGTAGGGGTCGCGGTGCGGCTGGTCCTGGAAGATGTCGGGAATGATCGCGGACGGGTCGAGGAAGCCGCCGTGCACGTCCTGGGCGTAGCGCAGGAAGATGCGGCTTGCCATGACGTCGGCCTCGCCGCGGGCATAGGGGTTGGTCGCGTCGCGGAAGGCGGCGCGCAACCCCTCGATGTCGTAGCGGTCGGTCGGCAGGCCGTGGGCATCGGCCTGGTCAATGGCGCGGATGAGCGCGTTGCGGCGATCCGCGGCCTCGGTCACGGTCCAGACCGGTTCGAAATCGCGGTCGCGGTAGAAGGCCACAAGGGCCTCGTCGCTGGCGGCGGCCTCGGCGATGGCCTGGCGGAGCGCGGAGAAGGCCTGCGCCTGCGCGGGCGCGGGCAGCATCGTCGCGACCGCTGCGGGCGCGAGCGCGAGGGTCGCGGCGACGAGCGAGAGACGGGCGATACGTAGGGTCATGGCGTCAATCCTGGGCAACGGGGTCCGGCAGCGCGGATTGGGGCGACCTTTCCGGCAAATCGGGCCAGAGTCCATTCACGTTTTTGCAAGTCTTTTCCTATAGCTTCATCTTTGCAACGGGGGTTTTTCGTACCTTGTGCCAGCGCGGCCCGGCGCGTCGCGCGGCCCGCCACACCCTTGCTGCGTGCGGAAAATGGCCTTGCCGAGGGCGCAGAAGTGGCGAAAAACCGCCGAAATTCGGGGCTTAGGTGAGGTGCGTGCTTGAGGCACTTCCCGAAAAGTTTCGTTTGTGTCATGAAACACACAGCGCCTGGGGGATGGCACGCGACTTGAAGGCTCCGACACAAGGGGCCAGCGGCTGATGGAACGGGCAAGACATGGGGCAACCTGAAACATGACGACGACGACGATTTCGCGCCGTGCGCTTTTGCGCGCGTTTGCTGCGACTGCCGTGACGGCGGCACCTGTGATGGCGAACGCCACGGGCTTCCTGCGTGGCGCTGGCGATATCCGCCGCATCAAGATGTACAACGGTCGCGCCGGTGAAACGATCGACATGATCTACTGGATCGAAGGCGACTACATCGCCCCCGCGCTGGAAGAGATCAGCCATTTCATGCGCGACTGGCGCAACAACCAGGTCCACACCATCGATGCGCGCACCATCGACATCATGACGGCGGCGCACAATCTTCTCGAAACCTCCGAGCCCTACATGCTCCTGTCGGGCTACCGCAGCCCGGAAACCAACGCCATGCTGCGCAGCCGGTCCTCCGGCGTGGCGCGCAATTCGCTGCACATGCAGGGCGAGGCGGCGGACCTGCGCATCAGTTCCCGCTCGGTCAGCCAGGTGTTCGAGGCCGCGCGCGCCTGCAACGGCGGCGGCGTCGGTCGCTACTCCGGATCGAACTTCGTGCATATGGATTGCGGTCCTGTCCGCAGCTGGGGTCGCTGAGGTCAACGCCCCCTGCCCCCGTCCGGTTCCACGCCCCGCGCCCCACGCGGGGCGTTTTTCGTTACTCGCCCCATTGGACAGGGTGCCGCCGCGGCCCCATATACCGGCGGGACCGATGCGCCCATCCGAGGGAGAGACCATGACCCGCTACACCAAGGACCCCGATGCCATCGCCCGGCTGACGCCGGAGCAGTACCGCGTCACGCAGGCCTCGGGCACCGAACGGCCCGGCACCGGCGAATACCTCTACAACAAGGAACCCGGCATATATGTCGACATCGTCTCGGGCGAGCCGCTCTTCGCCTCGGCCGACAAGTACGAGAGCGGCTGCGGCTGGCCGAGCTTCACCAGGCCGATCGAGCCCGCCCATGTTTCCGAGTTGCGCGACCTGACCCATGGCATGATCCGGACCGAGGTGCGCTCGACCCATGGCGACAGCCATCTGGGGCATGTGTTCCCCGACGGTCCGCGCGACCGGGG
>CAYYOE010000359.1:0-3398 GCA_964473055.1 uncultured Rhodobacterales bacterium
CAAGCCCGATCAGGCCACGATCATCGACTTCGGGATCGCCAAGGACACGAGCGCAGGCGCGCGCACCATCGTCGGCAACGACTTTGCGGGGAAATACGAATACGCCGCCCCGGAACAGCTGGAAGGCCGGTCGGACGCGCGCACGGACCTCTATTCACTGGGGGCCACGCTGCTGGCCGCCTACCGGGGCGAGGTTCCGTTTCCGGGGGCGACACCGGGCGAGATCGTGCGGCGCAAGCAGCAGCGGATCGACACCGCGGGCGTGCCCGAGCCCTTGAAGGACCTGATCGACTCGCTGACCGATCCCGATCCGGCAGGGCGCCCGCATTCGGCCGAGGACGCGGTTGCGCGGATCGACGAACTGCTGCGTCCGGCGGGAGGGCGCGCCAAGGCGCGCGGCGATGCGCGGGCGACCCCGGCCCGGGGCGGCCCGCGCACGCGCGGCGGGCCACCGGCGAAGACGGGCGGCGGGGCATGGAAATGGGCCGCGGCGCTGGTGCTGCTGATGGGGGGCGGGGCGGGCGGGGCCTGGTACGCCGGTCTTTTCGACGCGTTCCTCGTCGAGCCCCTTCCGGTCGCCGCGCCCTATACGCTGACCGCATCGCATGATCCGGCTGCGCCTGCGTCGTTCTCGACCCATGCGCCCAGTGTGGCGGCAGGCGACGAGATGCGCCGCGCTTATGCGCAGGTCACGGGGCGCGAGGCATCCCCTGCAGGCGTCACGCTGGCCGTTGGCATGCCGACCGAAATCTGGCCGACCGTGGCGGCAGGACTGATGCAGGAACTGCGCCCGCTCGAATCCTGGGTGCTGACGCTGGAAGACATGGAGGCCGAGATCGAAGGGCTGGCCCCGACGGCGGTGGAACGCGACCGGCTGGTGGGGCAGTTGCGGGTCTGGGCGCAGGGCAACGGCGTGACACTGGCCGCCGCCATCGTCGCGGGGCCGGTGCGGTTGCCGA
This sequence comes from uncultured Rhodobacterales bacterium, assembly GCA_964473055.1. Classification (GTDB taxonomy): domain Bacteria; phylum Pseudomonadota; class Alphaproteobacteria; order Rhodobacterales; family Rhodobacteraceae; genus UBA996. The sequence continues at coordinate 960 of CAYYOE010000359.1, forward strand.
TGACCGAAGTGGAAACCGTCCTGCGCGATGTGGCGTCCTGCGGGCCGCTGGTGCAGGCGGCGGAACTGGGCGCGATCTATAACCTGGGCGACACGATCACGGTGCGTGGCGATGTGGCGGGCGCCGCCGATGTCGAGGCTATTCGCGATGCGGTGTCGGCGATCGCCGGGGACCGGCGGGTCAACGTCGAGGCCACGGTCCTGAACGAACAGCTGTGTGCCATCCGTGCCGTCCTGCCGCCCACGCCGCCGTCAGCCCTGTCGGTCTGGCTGGGCGATGGCGCGAGCGGCCAGCCCAACCTGACCGGGATCTATACCACCGGCCAGAACCCGGTGGTCGAGGTTCATGCGCCCGAAGGCGCGGACGGCTCGCTGTGGGTGATGGTGGTCGATACCGACGGCAAGGTGTTCAACGTCCTGCCCAACATCAACTGGACCGACAACCGGCTGGCCCGCATCGGCACGGTGCAGGGGGGCGTTCGGCGTGTGCGCGTGCTGTGGTCGGTGGACGAGTTCATTGCGGACCGGTCCCGCATGGCGTTTCGCGTCGAGGACAAGGATTACGGCAAGTCCGAGGTCATCGCCATCCTGTCGCGGACCGACCTGTTCGACATGCGCCGCCCCCGGGACGAGAGTGTCAAGTCGCTGGCCGAGGCGCTGGCCGAGGCGCTGGAGGGCCGGGAATCCGAGATCATCGGGGTGGCGTCCCGCATCATCGACGCCCGGCCATGAGGCCGCATCGTGAAACGCCGTCGTGAAGGCAGCGCGAAATGGACAGGACGTTGCAGGCTTTCGTTGCAAGAACGGCGCACTTCGGAGATAGTCGGTGACGCAGCGTAAACTACTGGAAGGGTTAACGTCATCGTGGACCTGAGCGCGTTCCTTGCGCCCCTCGAAGGGGAGGCGGCATCCGGAATCGACCTGCGCAACGAAGCGGGTTTCCATGCCGTCGAGCGGATGTTGGAACCGGCCGGCAAGGTGCAAAGGTCGGAGGGCGGCAATCCGTTCCAGCCGCGCGTCGACTGGCAGGCGGTTGCGGACGAGGCCGGCGCGCTGGCCGCGACGGGCCGTGACCTTCGATTGCTGGCCATCGTGGCGCGGGCGGCGTTCAACACCCACGGCTTTGCCGGGCTGGCTTCCGGAATCGGGCTGCTGACGGATACGATCGAAACCTATTGGGACAGCGTACATCCCCTGCTGCGCGAGGCTTCCGACCCGCGCGAAGCGGCGCTGCGCCGGATCAACGCACTGAAACAACTTGAGAATGATGAAAACGGCCTGTTCACCGACCTGAAGATGAACGCGATCCTGTCACCCCGCGGGATCGGCCCGATTTCCGGCTCGGATCTTGCGGCCGGGGCGATGACCGACTTCGAGGTCAAGAACGAAATGCCATCTGGGCTGTCGGAAGCGGAACAGGCACAGATCCTGGCCGCGCACGAGGCACGGGTGAACCGGGTGAAGGCCGGGACGCGGGCGCTGGCGGCCGAGCAGGCGGACGAGGCGGCGGCGCTGGTTGCGGACATCGGCGGGGTTGAAGCGGCGATTGCCGCGCTGTCTGCCAGGTTCTCGGAAAAGGCCGGAATGGCGCCCGGAATGGGAATCGTCTTTCCCGAACTGGCAAAGCACCTCGGCCGGATGAAGACAACCTTGTCGGCCGCGATCGGCGAGTCGGGAGGCGTTGCCCCCGCCGCGAGCGGTGATGCCGCCGGGGCATCGCAGACCACGGCAGCCGCCGCGACGACCGTCGCCGCGGCGGCGCCGGCCCAGCAGGGCCTGTCCGGCACAATCTCCAGCCGGGCCGACGTGGAACGCGCGCTGGACCAGATCATCGCCTTCTACGAACGCACCGAACCGTCCAGCCCGATCCCGCATTTCGCGCGGCGGCTGAAGAAGATGGTGCCGATGGATTTCCTCCAGCTCATGACCGAGGTCGCGCCGTCGGGAATGAAGGAGTTCAAGCTGCTCGCGGGGGTGGGCGACAGGGACAAGTGACGCAACCAGGAGCCCGGGCACCAACGACCCGGACGCCGTAACGACAGGAGAGGTCAGCCCAGATGGCGGACAGCAAGCAGAAGGTTATCGAACGCAACCGCGCGCCGCGGGTGCAGATCGCCTATGACGTGGAACACTACGGCAGTCCCACGACCATCGAGTTGCCCTTCGTGATGGCGGTGATGGCCGACCTTGCCGGGCAGTCGGAAACGGCCGAGGCGAAGAAGCCGGTGGCCGATCGCAACTTTGTCGAAACCGATGCCGGCCGCTTCGGCAAGTTCATGGAAGCGCTGAGCCCGCGGGTGAAGTGCCGCGTGCCGAACAAGTTGCCCGCCAAGGACGGGGCCGACGCCGACGAAGAGATGTTCGTCGATGTCAGCTTCAAGTCGATGGGCGATTTCGCCCCCGACAAGGTGGCGGAACAGGTGCCCGCGCTGGCCGAGCT
>CAYYOE010000360.1:0-3390 GCA_964473055.1 uncultured Rhodobacterales bacterium
GCCGAGGTCGAACAGCCGCGATCCGAGGCGGACGAGTTCGGGCGGGTCCTGCGCCACGGCGGGTGCGGCGGTGAATGCGAGGGCCAGCGCGACCGACGCCGCCCGGACCAGGCCGCGGACCCGCCCGATGAGGCGCGGCATCGGCAGGCAGTCGCGTGCGCCCATTGTGGTGAACCCTAGTTCAGGCGCTCGGCCACGGTGGTCAGCACGGCGCGGTTGGCGTCGTCATCATCATCCTGCACGAGGGTGCGCCGAACGCCCGGGCGGGTATCGGCCCAGTCCATCAGGCGGCGCGGGAAGAACGTGCTGGGCGCGTCTTCCATGCCCGGCAGGCCGCGCAGGATACTGCCCACGGCGCTGGCGCAGGTCGCCTTGGCGGCCGGGCCATGCGCCAGCGCCAGCGCCAGCGCGCGTTCGGCCGTTTCGGGCGAGACCGGGATTTCCTGCAGGACGACATCGAAGGTCACGCGCGCATGGTAATCCACATAGATCTCGAAGGCGCGCGGCGTCATCCCGAAGACCACGTCGTTGCGTTCCGGAAGAACATCGGTGCGGAAAGTGCCGGCGGGGTCGAAGATCACCCGCTGGGATGGCGCATTGATCAGCAGCGCCGAATGGGCGCCCGATCCGTCGCGCGTCGCGAGGACCGTCACCAGCGTCAGCGAGGGTGGCGCGTCGTGGCGATAGGCCGCGCGGGCGACGGCTTGGTCGGGGGCCCATGTCCGTTCGGCCCCGCAGGCCGCAAGGACCAGGGGCAGCAACAGGGCTGCGATCAGGCGCAGGATCACGGGAGGGGTGCCCTGCGGGTCAGGAATTGAAGATCGCGAGGAAGATCAGGATCGCGATCGAGGCCACCGCGACCCGGATCGACCAGGTGATGAAGCCTTCGAAGGCCTTTTCCTGAACGGAGATGTCCATCTTGCCGTGTTCGTGCTCTGCCATGAATCTGGTCCCTGTGCGCGTTTCGGGTCGGGATAGCCGATCCGGTCCGGCCTGTCACCCCGCCCGCCGATGGCTGCGGCGGCAGGACGCGGCGGCTGTCATGCGCGACGCCAACGGATCGCGCCGTCGGCCCGGGCCTCGCCCACGGCATGGCCGGCATGGCCGAGGTGGTTCAGGTGAGCGACCGCCTCGCCCAGCGCCATCAGGTAGGTGGCTGGCCCGATCTCGCGCTTGAAGAGCGGCGCGAAACACTCGGCCGCGGTGCGGGGCGTGGCGAGGTGGTCGAGCAGGCGGTCAAGCGCGCCTTCGTGGTTGGCAATCATCTGGGTCAGGCGCAGGGGCAGGCCGGTGAAGGGCAGCTTGTGACCCGGCAGGACCAGTTCCGCGCCCGTGGCGACGGGCTGGAAGCTGCGGGTGGCGGCCATCCACTCGCCCACGGGATCGGCGTCGGGTTCGGCCGCATAGACCGAGAGGTTGGCCGAAATCCCGGGCAGAAGCTGGTCGCCGCCCAGCACGACAGCGCCGTCATCGGCCCAGAGGGTCGCGTGGTCGGGGGCGTGGCCATGGCCGAACAGCACCCGCCAGTCGCGCCCACCGGCGCGCAGGCAGTCGCCTTCGGACAGCCGCGTGAAGCCCGGCGGCAGCGGCGCGACGACGTCGGCAAAGTTGAACGGGCGCATAGTCGCGCGCCGGGCGATCTCGGCCTCGGGCATGCCCGCCCGGTGCCAGAAATCCAGCGTCTGCGGGGCGGGCACGGGCTGCACGTCGAGCGTCAGCATCCGCGCCGTCACCCAGCCCAGCCGCGGCGTCACCAGTTCGGCACCGCGGGACTGGAACCAGCCGGCCATGCCGATGTGATCGGGGTGATAGTGCGTCACGATGACCCGCGCGACCGGCGCACCGGCCAGTGGTCCGGCCAGCGCCGCCTCCCAGGCCGCCACCGTGGCGGGGGTGTGCATGCCGGGGTCCACCACCGTCCAGCCGCCGCCGCCGTGCAGCCGGTCGTCCAACGCATAGGCGTTCACATGGTCCAGTGCCATGGGCAGGGGCAGGCGCAGCCACAGGATGCCGGGGGCGACAGGAACCGCCGCACCTGGGGCGGGTGGCGCCTCGAACGGATGGCGGATCCCGTCGTCGCCTGCGTCCCTCACCCTGCGGTCTCCTTCAGTCCAGGTTTTCGGGGGACAGGGCGTAGAGGCCGTCGGTCCCGGCCCGTGCTGCGTCCAGATCCGAGGCATGGCGCGGCAACAGGCGCGCGGTGTAGGCCAAGGCTAGCGCGGTGCGCGGTCCGGGCGCCTCGGCACGGGCATGTTCGACCATCGCGCCGGTCAGCAGGTGATGTGCGCCCAGCACCCGGGCGAAGGCGGACAGGAAGGGGACAGCGCCCGCGTTCCGGTCATCGGGGGACTGCGCCGCCATCCAGTCAGTGGCCTCGCGCAGCGATTCGGCTGCATGCCAGACGGGTCGGGCGATGCCGGGCAAGGCCTGCCGGGCAGACTCGGCCCCGGTCTGCACCTCGTCGATCAGCGCGCCCGCCGCCTCGCCACCGTCGGCGAGCTTGCGGCCCACCAGGTCCATCGCCTGGATGCCGTTGGTGCCTTCGTAGATCGACGTCACCCGCACATCGCGCAGGTACTGCGCCGCGCCCGTCTCCTCGACATAGCCCATGCCGCCGTGCACCTGGATGCCGATATCGGCGACGCGGATGCCCGTGTCGGTGCCCCAGGCCTTGGCAATGGGCGTCAGTAGCGCGGCGCGCGCCGCCGAGGCGGGGTCATCGGTGGCCGTGGCCACGTCAATGGCGGCCGCGCAGGACAGGGCGATGGCGCGGGCCGCCGCGGTCTCGGCCCGCATCTCGACCAGCATGCGCCGCACGTCGGCGTGGTCGGCAATCGCCCCGGTGGCACCCGGCCGGTCGGGGACGCGGCCCTGGCGACGGTCCTTCGCAAAGGCCAGTGCCTTCTGGCAGGCGGCTTCGGCGATACCCACGCCCTGCACGCCGACGCCGAGACGGGCGTTGTTCATCATCGTGAACATGGCGGCCATGCCGCCCTGCGGCGGACCGACCAGCCAGCCGGTGGCGCCTTCATAGGCCATGACGCAGGTGGGCGATCCGTGCAGGCCCAGCTTGTGTTCCAGGCTGACGACGCGCAGCGCGTTGCGCGCGCCGGGATTGCCAGCCGCGTCGGGCAGATGCCGTGGCACAAGGAACAGGCTGATCCCCTTGGTTCCCGCCGGGGCGCCGGGCAACCGCGCCAGCACCAGGTGGCAGGTGTTCGCGGTGAAATCCGCATCGCCCCAGGTGATGTAGATCTTCTGCCCCGTGATCCGGTAGGTCCCGTCCTCCGCCGGTTCGGCCCGGGTCGTCAGCGCGCCCACGTCGCTGCCCGCCTGCGGTTCGGTCAGGTTCATCGTGGCCATCCAGTCGCCGGACGTCAGCCGCGGCAG
>CAYYOE010000361.1:0-3388 GCA_964473055.1 uncultured Rhodobacterales bacterium
GCCCGCTCGGGCGCGAGACGGGGATCGAGCGCGTGGTCTGGCGCGACGGCTGGCTGTGGCTGGAAGGCGGCGGGCAACTGCCGAGGACGGCGCTGCCGGGGCTGGTGGACGTGGAGCCGGACCCGCCCGCAGCGTCCGAGACTGACTTCGCCGATGGCCTGCCGATGGACTTCCAGTGGCTGCGCACCCCCCTGCCCGACCGGATCTTCCGCACCGGGCCGGATGGTCTGACCCTGATCGGGCGTGAATCGCTGGGGTCGTGGTTCGAACAGGCCCTGGTCGCGCGGCGGCAGGAACACCATGCCTATACGGCCGAAACGGTGCTGACCGACTTCGCCCCGGACACCTACCAGCAGGCCGCAGGGCTGACGACCTACTACAACCGCCACAAGTTTCACGCCGCGATGGTGACATGGGAGCCGGGGCTGGGCCGCGCGCTGACGATCCTGTCCTGCCCGGGCGACTGGCCGAATTCGGCGCTGTCCCATCCGGCGGACCCGGTGGCGGTCGCCGATGGTCCGGTGCATCTGCTGGTAAAGGTCGATCACGCGCGCCAGCAGTTCTGGTGGCGACAGGACGATGGCGACTGGCGGCAGCTCGGGCCGGAACTGGACGCCAGCGTGATCTCGGACGAGGGCGGCCGGGGCGAACACGGGTCCTTCACCGGGGCCTTCGTGGGGATGGTGGCCTTCGACACCTCCGGACGGGCGCGCGAAGCAACCTTCACGCGGTTCGCCTATACCCCGAACTGACAAGTCAGGATCACGACCCCGACAGCGCCCGCCTCAGCGGCGCCCGTCTCTGTGGCGCCCGTCTTTCCCGTTTCCCGCACCTACAAGGACCGGCAGCGCAGCGGGGCTGATCACGGGCAAAAGGCCGCGCCCGCCGTCATCCCCGTCGTCGCGATCGGTCGCCTTGGCCATGCTGGTGATCGCGATACCAAACTGAACGCCCGAGAACACGATCCCGTTGAACACGACCAGCAGCAGGGCCGCCAGCGCACCGCCGGGGGCATGGGTGACAAGATGCCAGAGGTTGGCCACGTTGAACCACAACAAAAGCGCCGTGAACACGGCAGCCAGGGCGAATCCGATGGCGACATGGCGGATATACATGCGGACGAGATCGGGCATGCGCGTCTCCTTTCGCGTCACGATATGCGGGCAAACCTAACCCTTCGCAAACGGACGTCCAGTGCCCGCGCTGTCGCAGGCCGTCACGCGGAAAGGACGGCGGCCAGCGCCATGATCGCCGCCACCTCGGCCAGCTGCTGGCTGGCGCCCAGGATATCGCCCGTCTGGCCGCCAATCCGAACCTGCGCCGCTCGGGCCACCACCAGCGCCCCGGCCACTGCAGCCAGCCCTCCGAGAAGCCCGCCGACAAGTCCGGTCAGCCCCAGTGCCAGCCCGATCGCGATGAGCGCGGCGACCGCCACCGCGGCAACGGGCGGCCGCCCGGTTGTCGCCGACAGGCCATCGGGACGGGCGTGGGGCAACGCCAGCGCCACCCCCGCCATGGCCGCCCGCGAAAGAACTGCTGCGGCCACGACGGCCCCTGCAAGGATGGCCGGGCGGTCGGCCAGCGCGGCCAGCGCCTGCCACCGCAGACCCAGCGCCAGAACCAGTGCCACCACCCCGTAGGTGCCGATGCGACTGTCGCGCAGGATCTCCAGCCGCCGCTCGCGGCTGTGGCCGCCGAACAGCCCGTCGGCGGTATCGGCCAGGCCGTCCTCGTGCAGCGCGCCGGTCGCCGCGACCAGTGTCGCCAGGACCAGTCCTGCCACAAGACCCGGCGCCATCCCTACGGCACTGGCTGCCCAGCCCATGACGGCTGCCAACCCCGCCACGACCGCACCCGCCACCGGCCAGGCCCAGGCGGCCCCTGCCCCGCGCGGCGATGCCAGGACCACCGGCACTGGCAGTCGTGTCAGCAGCATCACGGCTTCGGCCAGATCGCGGGCCTGCGGCCGCCACCCGCCCATCGCGGGGCCCGTGTCGCGCGCTGTGCCGTTCATCGTGTCTTGGCCTCCTTGCCGGGCAGCGATAGGGATTTGCCCCGACCGATGCAATGCGAGGCCCCATGACCTTTGCCACCCTGGACGCGTTCCGCGCCGCCCTGGCCGACCTCCCCGCCCCGGATTCCGCCGCCCGCGCGGCCGCAGCCGAACGGAACGCGCAGCTGACCAAGCCGCCCGGCGCGCTGGGTCGTCTGGAAGAGGTGGCAATCTGGGTGGCGGGCTGGCAGGGGACGGACCGGCCACGGATCGACCGGCCGCAGGTGGTCGTGTTTGCGGGCAACCACGGGGTTGCAGCGCGGGGTGTGTCGGCCTTTCCGGCGGCGGTCACCGCGCAGATGGTGGCGAACTTCCGTGCCGGTGGCGCCGCGATCAACCAGTTGGCGGCGCTTTCTGGCGCCGCGGTCGAGGTGGTGGCGCTGGACCTGGATCGCCCCACGGCGGACTTCACGCAAGGACCGGCGATGACCGGGGCCGAGGCGGCGGCAGCCCTGTCGGCGGGGTGGGACGCGGTGCGGACCGATGCGGACGCGCTGATCCTGGGCGAGATGGGGATCGGGAACACGACCTCTGCCGCGGCGCTGGCGCTGGCGCTGTTCGGCGGGACGGCGGCCGATTGGGTCGGGCGCGGGACGGGTGTGGACGATGCGGGGCTGGCGCTGAAGACACGCGTTGTCGCGGACGGGGTGGCCCGCCATGCGGGTCTGGGTGACCCGCTGGAAGTGCTGGCGGCGCTGGGCGGGCGCGAGATCACGGCGATGGCCGGGGCGATGGCACGGGCGCGGGCCTGCCGGATACCGGTGATCCTCGACGGCTTCATCTGCACGGCGGCGGCCGCGGTGCTGCTCCGGGCGGCGCCGGGGGCGCTGGACCATTGCCTGGCCGGGCACGTTTCGGCCGAGCCCGGGCATGGGCGGTTGCTGGCCGCGATGGGGATGCAGCCGCTCCTGTCCCTCGGGATGCGGCTGGGCGAGGGGTCCGGCGCGGCGCTGGCGCTGCAGGTGGTGCGGGGGGCGCTGGCCTGCCAGTCAGGGATGGCTACCTTCGCCGAGGCGGCGGTGTCGGGGGGGTGAGGGGCCCTGACCTGCCCTTGGGCCCTGAAGGGGCGGTTTGTGCACATGTGCACAAATGGTCAAGTCATTGGGATTATTGTCGAAAGGGTGTGCACGGTAGGGTTTGGTTAACCCCTGTGAACGCGATCCTTCCGCCGCGCGCGGGGGAGTGTTGCGGCGTGCGCGTCTAGGGCGCCGCCCGCGCGGCGTCGCGGGCCTCTCGGGCATGGTCGAGAAGCGGCAGGTCCACCGGCGCCAGCGTGCCCGCGGCCTGCATCGCCTCCATGCGCGTCACGACCTGATCCCAATGCGCGGCAGCGTT
>CAYYOE010000362.1:0-3383 GCA_964473055.1 uncultured Rhodobacterales bacterium
TGCGGTCGCGACAGGCAGCACCGTGGGACGGAGCGTTCGTTCAGGTTTTCCGCCAGGGGGCACCGGCTGGCCGTGGGGGCGGCCATCCGCTTCCCGGGCCGCTTCGCGGCTGTTCCGGGCGGGGTGCTGCGTTCAATTGGCCGGAAGCCCAAAGTCCGCGCGGCGTTCTTTCCGACGGTAGGACACTTGCGTCAGGTGGCGAACACTAGCCCACCCGCTCGCCCCGGACCCAGACGCCGCGCACCGAGATTGCCGCCGGGAAGCGGCGCAGGCGGATCAGGTCGGCCCTCTGCCCGGGGGCCAGGCGACCCCGGTCGGTCAGCCCGGCCGCAGCGGCCGGGTTGGCCGTGACCGTGGCAATTCCGGCTGCCAGATCACCCAGCCGGTCCCCGAGCATGAGCGCCCCGGTCAGCAGCGATGAGGGCGCGTAGTCGGAGGACAGGATATCCAGCAGGCCGCCCTCGGCCAGGTCGGCTGCGGACACATTGCCCGAATGCGACCCGCCGCGGATGAGGTTCGGGGCCCCCATCATCACCGCGATGGCGTGGTGGTGGCAGGCCCGGGCGGCGGCAAGGGTGGTCGGAAACTCGGCCAGCCGCGCGCCTTGCCGGGCAGAGTCGGCGACGTGATCGGCTGTCGTGTCGTCATGGCTGGCCAGCCGGGCGCCCAGCCGCGCGGTTTCGGCCACGGCGGCGGCCACATGGCGGTCGCGCACCCTGTCGCCCAGTTCCCGGCGGCGCGCCACATGGGCGTCGAAATCCTCGTCCCCCAGGCCGTGCTTGCCGCGCATGTAGGTGCGCAGCTGGGCAAGGTCGGCGAACTGGCGCTGCCCAGGGGTGTGGTCCATCAGGCTGACGATGCCGACCCGGTCTTCGGGGGTGAACTCGGCCAGTTCCTCCTCCAGCGTCTCGGAACAGACCTCGGCACGCAGGTGCAGGAAATGGCTGATCCGCAGCGCGCCCGCGGCCCGCATTTCCAGGATCTCGGATGCCATGGCGCGGGCATAGGGGCGGTAGCCGCGCTTCAGCGCCGGGGACGGCGCCTCGGACCCCACGCGCAGGGCGTCGAACACCGTGGTGATGCCGACACCCGCCAGTTCCGCGTCATGGGCGACGATGGCCGCCGGATGGGGCCAGTCGACGCCGGGTCGGGGCGTCATGTGGCGTTCCAGGTTGTCGGTGTGCAGCTCGATCAGGCCGGGGGCCACGATGTCGCCGCCGCAGTCCATGGCGCCGGGCGCCGCCGTGCCGCCCGCATCCACCGCCGCGATCAGGCCGTCGCGCACGACCAGTGTGCCGTCCATCACCCGGTCGGGCAGAACCAGGGTTGCGTTCGTCAGGATTGTCTCGGTCATCGGGTGCCTTTCCTCGGGTTGCCCGTTGCGCCGTGCCGCGTCACGATACGGTCATGCGGCGCGGCCAGAACGGGCGTGTCGATTGCAGGGAGCCTGCCATGTTCACCCGTTTCGCCCTCTACCATGCGCCCGCGGCGGGCAGCGATCTGGCCCGGCTGGGCGCGCGCTGGCTGGGCCGCGACGCCGAGACCGGGCCGGTGCCCGCGGCCGTGGACGATCTGCCCGGCTGCCGGGCGATGGCCGATCTGACCGTGTCGGCCCGCCGCTATGGCCTGCACGGCACGCTGAAGCCGCCGATGCGGCTGGCCGAGGGGCGCAGTCCCGACGATCTGGCCGAGGCTGCGGCCGCCTGGGCCGCAGGGCGCGCGCCGGTCGACCTGGGACCGCTGGTGCTGGGCCGTCTGGGCCGGTTCCTGGCCTTGGTGCCGGAGCGACAGCCGCAGGCGCTGGTCGATTTCGCGGCCGATCTGGTGCGTGACCTCGACCGGTTCCGCGCCCCGCCGACGCCCGGGGATCTGGCGCGGCGCCGCCAGCACGGGCTGACCCCCCGGCAAGAGGCGTTGCTGGCCGACTGGGGATATCCTTTCGTGATGGAGGAGTTGCGGTTCCACGTCACCCTGACCGACGCGCTGGAGCCCGACGAGATCGCCCCGGTGCAGGCCGCGGCCGCGGCGCATTTCGCGCCCGTGCTGGGCCGGTCCGAGACGATGACCGACCTGGCCCTGTTCGCCGAAGATGCGGGCGGGCTGTTCCATCTGGTCAGGCGCCTGCCGTTGCAAGGTTGAGGGCTTCGGCCAGCCGTGCCACGCCCCGGTCCACGGGGCCGTCGTTCATCACCACCACGGCGCCTTCGGGCGCGGCCAGCGCGGCGCGGTCCAGCCGTGCGGCGATGTCGGTGGCCGTTTCCCGCCCTCGTGCGGCAAGACGCGCGGCCAGCACCTCGACCGGGGCGGTGACCATCACCACGCCCAGATCGGGCCAGGCCGCCCGTGCCGCGGGCAGGGCCGCGCGCGATCCGTTGAACAGGACCAGCCGCCCTGCGGCCACCGCCTGCAGCACGTCGCGCGGGATGCCGTAGCGCAGGCCATGCGCCTGCCAGTGCACCAGGAACCCGCCCGCCGCCGCGCGTGCGGCAAAGGCCTCGGGTGTCATGGCCTCGTGATCCTCGGCGTCGGGGGTCATTGGGCGGGTGATGGCGCGGCGCGCCAGATCCACATCGGGGTGCCGGGCGACCAGGCCCGCAAGCAGCGTGTCCTTGCCCGCGCCGGACGGGCCGACGACGGCGACCAGGCGGCCCGCTTGCTTGCCCGTCATGCCGCAACCGGGCGTGGGGCAAAGGCCGTCACGTCCACCTCGCGGTCGCAGACCCGGGTGCGCGCGGCGACATCGTGGAAGATCCCCAGGATCGCCGCGCCGCCCGACTTGGCCTCGTCGATCAGGGACAGCACCGTGTCGCGGTTGGCGCCGTCGAGGCTGGCTGTCGGTTCGTCCAGCAGAAGCGCGGGCCAGGGGTGGACGAAGCCGCGCGCGATGTTCACGCGCTGCTGTTCGCCGCCCGAGAAGGTGGTGGGCGACAGCGCCCACAGCGCGCGGGGGATGTTCAGGCGGGCGAGCAGGGTGGCGGCGCGGTCCTCGGCCTCGGCCGGTGCGACACCCAGGGCCAGAAGCGGTTCGGCCACCACCTGAAGCGTGGGCACGCGGGGGATGACCCGCAGGAACTGGCTGACATAGCCCAGCGTCCGGCGACGCACCTCCAGCACCACGCGGGGTTCCGCCCCTGCCAGTTCCACCCCGCCCACACGGATGCTGCCCCGGTCGGCGCGGTAGTTGCCCCAGATCATCCGCATCAGCGTGGACTTGCCCGCGCCCGACACACCCGTCAGCGCGACGCATTCGCCGGGGGCGACCGCCAGCGCGGCATCGCGCATCACCTCGATCACCGTGCCGCCCTGGGTGTGCAGCGTGAAGGACTTTGACAGGCCTGTGACGTCGATCATGGGTGCCTCCTCAGACCTGCAGGACCGAGCTG
>CAYYOE010000363.1:0-3375 GCA_964473055.1 uncultured Rhodobacterales bacterium
GCGCGCACCATGACAACGGCGCGATCCTGCTGGCGGACGAGGAACTGGTGGCCGAAATGGAGGCGGGGATGCACACCAACCCGCTGATGGCGATGCTGGAGGGCGGGGTGTCGTCGCTGGACATCCTGGGCGAGGGCACCGCCTGGACCTACTGGAGCCGGTCGGACGCGCATACGATGGTGCTGCCTTATGGCGCGGACGCGCGGGCGCGGGCGGGGCTTGCGCGGGCGATTGCCGCCTTTGTGGGCCATCTGTTGCGGCTGGACGTGACGGTGACGCCGCACCTGCGCGCCGAAGGGGTGGACCTGCGGTGGTATCTGGGGCTTGATCCCGTGGGCACGCGGATCGGCGACGCGCTGTGGCGGGGCGAGGCCCCCGGCGAGGCGCTGGTCGGTCTGTTCGAGATGCAGATCGCGGATCCCGGTGTGGTGCGGCCGGATCTGGCGGGACACCCGGTCTGGCTGATGCTGGGGCTGGGCGCGGACAACGTGATCCGGATGAAGCCGCAGAACCTGGTCGAGGGCCTGCCGTTGCTGTCCGGTCCGGAAGGGAGGGCCTGAGGAATGCCGAAAGCGGTGCTGCGGTTGGGCGTGGTGGCCCGGTCCTGGCCGCCGGCAAACCGCTGGGCTGCGCGGACCCTGCGGCCGATCGCGGTGCTCGATACCTTGCCCGCGCTTCTGCCTGGCGCGCTGATGGCGGACATCGACGGGATCGAGACCCGATATCTGGGCGATCATGCCTGCACGCTGTATCACGGGGAAACGGGGCATTACCGGACGAACCTTGTGTCTGCCCGGCCCTCGGTCTGGGTGGCCCTGGATGCGGGGCGCGTGATGATGGTCACGCCCGATCCATATGAGGGCGAGGCGCTGGCAGGCGATCCGTCGCGCATTGTCGAGGCGGTGCCTATGCCGATGACCGTGCAGGCGGCCGTGGCGGCGTTCGTCGCGCGCCACCACGTCGAGGAGACGTTCCACAAGCGCAAGCGCAAGCCTGCCACCGGGCAGGACGGCACCGACCCGCGCGCGCCGCGAATCCTGCCGGCGGACCAGAAGTGGGGGCGGCGGTGAGTTCGGGCGAAGACGACGGGGCCAATGGCGCCACGGGCGGTTTCCTGGGCCGCTGGGCGCGGCTGAAGCGGGCAGGGGCGGAGCCCGTAGAGGGCGACGCAGGGGCGGAAGGCCTGGCCCCCGATGAGACCGGAGAGGCCGCGTCAGAGCCCGCCGCGGTGCCTGCAGGTGCCGCCGCGCCGGAGCCCGACGCCGAACCCGACCCCGATCTGATCGCGTCCCTGCCGCGGATCGAGGACATCACCGCAGACACCGATGTTTCGGCCTTCCTGCAGGCGGGCATTCCCCGTGCGCTGCGCAATGCGGCCTTGCGCCGGGCCTGGGCCGCGGACCCGCGGATTGCCAATTACCTTGATCCGGCGCGTGACTATTTCTGGGACTGGAACGCCCCCGCGGGCGTGCCGGGGGGCATTCCGGGAGGGGGCGGCACCCTGGGGGCCGAGTCCGTGGCCAGGATGCTGCGCAGGGTCGTCGGAACGGCCGGGGAGGGCGGGGCGCAAGGTGCAGGCCCCGACCATGAGGCGACGGCGGATGCGACCCCGGGCGCCTCCGACGCGGCGCAGGACAAGACGACCCGCCCCGTGCCGCCGCCGGTCGAGCCTGTGACCCGGGCGCAGGAAGGCGCAGGCCCTGGTGCGCAGTCAGCGACCGATCGTCCCGCCGAGAACGCGTCGCGGCAGGGGGAAGGATCCGGTCCCCCGCGACCGCGCCACGGTGGGGCGATGCCGGTGTGACGGGGCGAGCTGTCTGCGGAAAGCCCGGTTTTCGAGCAAATTTTCTTGTGCGATGCGGGGTATTGAGGCTACACTTCGGTATGCCACGGGCCACAAGACGCACCGGGCGATAGCCAAGCCGACAGGGCTGCCAATGACAGACAAAGCCAGCATGGACATGTCCATGCCAGCGACACCGGCAGACGAGGGCGCGCTTCGGGCGCATCACTGGAACCTGTTGTCGCGTCTGTTGTCCGCGCCGCCCGATGCGGCGCTCCTGCAGGGCCTTTCCGACCTTGACGGCGACGGGACCGACCTGGGCCGGGCCTATGCCCGACTGTCGGCTGCGGCGGCCGCGACGACCGAGGCGGAAGCGGCGCGCGAGTATTTCGACCTGTTCGTGGGCGTCGGTCGGGGCGAGCTTCTGCCCTATGCCTCGTTCTACCTGACCGGCTTTCTGAACGAGCGTCCGCTCGCGGACCTGCGGCGCGACCTTGCCCGGATGGGTGTGGAACGCGCGGCAGGCCGGTACGAGCCCGAGGACCACATCGCAAGCCTGTGCGAGATCATGGCCGGGCTGGCGCGGGGCGACTTCGATGCGGCCGTTCTGGGATGCGGGCCGGCGGGCGAGGCGGGCTTCTTTGCGCGCCATGTGGAGCCCTGGATCGGGATGGCGTTCGAGGACATGGGGGTGGCCCCGTCGGCGCGGTTCTATCGCGCCGTGGCCGAGGTGGGCCGGGTATTTGCAGGCATCGAGACGCGTGCGTTTTCGCTGGGCAGGTCCGAGGCCGGAAGGTCCGATGGGGCTCGCGCCGAGGCGACAGCGCCGTAGGGATGTGGATTGCGTCCGCCTCTGGCGGGCAACGGACGACAGGGAGGACGTGATGGCGGTCGACAAGCAGAAGCAGGGCATCGGGCGGCGCGGATTTCTGGGGGCTGCGGCCGCCACGGCGGGCACGGCACTGGCCGCGGGCGGGGCGACACCTGTGGCTGCGCAGCAGACGGGCGACGAACGCACCAAGGCGCGCTATCGCGTGACCGAGCATGTCGAGGCGTTCTATCGCACGAACCGCTACTACAAGAAGGGGGCATAAGGCCATGCTGATCAAGCGCATTTCCGCAGACCCCGCGCGCGGTGGCCTGTCCGCAATGGCCGCGGGCGTCGCCGCGAAACCGGTCGATCGCCGCAGCTTTCTGCGGGCTTCCGGGCTGGCCGTCGGCGGCATCGCCGCCCTGGGCAGCCTCGGGGCGGGCACCGTCCGCCGCGCCGAGGCGGGCCCGGTGGACCATGCCCAGCCCATCGAGGTGAAGACGAACATCTGCACCCACTGCTCGGTTGGCTGCACCGTCAAGGCCGAGGTGCAGAACGGCGTCTGGGTGGGGCAGGAGCCCGCCTGGGCCAGCCCGATCAACCGCGGCACGCATTGCGCCAAGGGCGCCAGCGTGCGCGAGCTTGTGCATGGCGATCGCCGGCTGAAGTATCCGATGAAGAAGCAGGGTGGCGAGTGGGTCCGGATCAGCTGGGATCAGGCCATCGACGAGATCGGCGACAAGATGCTGGCGATCCGCGAGACCTCGGGCGCGGACAGCGT
>CAYYOE010000364.1:0-3373 GCA_964473055.1 uncultured Rhodobacterales bacterium
GCCAAGTCCAACCGGACCGAGTGCGACCCCCGCAGGTTCACGATCCCCGCCATGCAGGAGATGCAGAAGCTGTACCTGGACCGGTTCGAACGCTTCGGCACTGCCGGCGACGCAAGCAGGATCAAGGTCATCGCTCAGAACAAAATGGCCAAGCTCTACGCCGACGGCAACCTCTGACGCTGGACATCACTCGCGCGGCCCTGAACTGTACAGGCGCGTTTCACACCTGTTCCCGGAGTCTGCGCCATGCCCTTTGACCGTTCCATAAAGATCGCCCCCTCGATCCTGTCGGCGGATTTCGCCAACTTCGGCGCCGAGATCCGCGCGATCGAGGATCAGGGTGCGGACTGGGTGCATGTCGACGTGATGGACGGGCATTTCGTGCCCAACATCACCTTTGGCCCGCCCGCCGTGGCAGCGTTTCGCCCGCATGTGAAAACGGTGATGGACGTGCACATCATGATCTCGCCGGTGGATGCCTACATCGACGCCTTCGCGAAGGCGGGCACCGACATCCTGACACCGCATGTCGAGGCGGGGCCGCATATCCACCGCACCCTGCAGGCGATCCGCGCGGCGGGGATGAAGGCGGGTGTCGCGCTGAACCCCGGCACTCCGGCCGAGGCGGTGGCGCATCTGCTGGACCTGACCGACCTGATCTGCGTGATGACGGTGAACCCCGGCTTCGGCGGGCAGAGCTTCATCGACATGACGGCCAAGGTGCGGGCCTTGCGCGCCATGATCGGCGACCGGCCCGTCCACATCGAGATCGACGGCGGGGTGACGCCCCAGACCGCCCCGCTGGTGGTGAAGGCAGGGGCGGACGTGCTGGTTGCGGGCTCGGCGGTGTTCAAGGGCGGTTCGGTCGACGCGCCGGAGGTCTACGGCAACAACATCCGCGCGATCCGGGACGCGGCCGATACCGCCCGTGCCTGACCTTGCCGCGCTGATCTTCGATGTCGACCCCACGCTGGCGGAGACGGAGGATCTGCACCGCCGTGCCTTCAACGCGACCTTTGCCGCGCGGGCTGGACTGGCACTGGACACGCGACGACCGGCGCCCCGGCGTGCAAGACCTGATGGAGGAGGCGCGATCTGCGGGGCTGCGCCTTGCCATCGCCACCACCACCTAGCGCCCCAATGTCGAGGCGCTGGCCCATGCGGTCTGGGACCGGCCGGCGGACAGGGTGTTCGACGTGCTCGCTCCGGGGGACGAGGTGGCGGTCAAGAAACCCGCCCCCGATGTCCATGCCCTGGCGCTCGACCGGCTGAACCTGCTCCCGGAACGCGCCATCGCGTTCGCGGACAGCCGCAATGGCCTTTTGTCCGCGCAGGCGGCAGGACCGGCGGTGATCGCGACGCCTTCGGCCTATACCGAGGGCGAGGATTTCGGCGGAGCGTGGCTAGTGCTGACGGACTTGACCCATCTGGGCGGGCTGGCCGGACTGGCGCGCGGCACGGCTCCACCTCGATACACAACCGCCTGAAAGGAAACGTCATGGGCGCCATTGTCTTCGATCTGGACGGAACGCTTGTGGATAGCGCCCCCGACATTGCCGAGGCCGCGAACCGGATGCTGGCCACCTATGGCCATGTGCCTTTGCCGCTGGAACAACTGACCTCGTTCATCGGCCATGGCATCCCGCATCTGGTCCACCGGGTGATCGACGCGCGCGGGCTGGACACTGCCCTGCATCCTGCGATGAACGCGACGCTTCTGGCCGAATACGGCGCCCGCCCGGTCGTCCTGACGCGGCCATATCCCGGCGTGCCCGAGGCGTTGACCGCGTTGGCACAGGCCGGTCACAGCCTTGGCGTCTGCACCAACAAGGACCACGGCCTGACGGAACAAATCCTCGACGCACTGGACCTTCGGCGGTATTTTGGCGTGGTGATCGGCGGCGATAGCCTGCCGGTGCGCAAACCTGACCCTGCGCCCCTGCACGCAAGTTTCGCCAAGCTGGACGGCACGCCCCTTCTCTATGTCGGCGACAGCGAGGTCGACACGCAGACCGCGCTGAACGCCGGTCTGGACTTCGCCCTGTTCACGCGCGGCTACCGCAAGGCGCCTGTGGCGGAGTTGACGCACCGCCTCGCGTTCAGCGACTACGCGGCGCTGCCGCCGTTCGTCGCCGCGCTGGCCGGGGCCATGAACTAGGCTGCGGCCTTCGGGAACGGGGCTGTGGGCCTTGCGCGCGCCAAGGTTGGCGGCTGTGCTTTGCAAAGGATCGGCGGCAAGAGACGGCTTCCTGAAACGGTCTCTCGAGGGCATCTTGCCGAGGCTAGGGATCGACGCGACTGACTGAAGCGCCGGTCCGGACCGGGACTGCAAAGGAGTGTGGGATATGAAGATCGGCTTCATTGGCCTTGGCAACATGGGCGCACCGATGGCCGCGAACCTGTCGAAGGCCGGGTGTCAGGTCGTGGGCTTCGACACAGCCGCGCGCCCTGACGGGATGACCATGGCGGCCAGTGCTGCGATTGCTGCACGCGGGGCGGATGTGGTGATCACCATGTTGCCGAACGGCGCCATCCTGCGCGCCGTCGCCGAACAGGTGATCCCCGCGATGACGGCAGGAGCCGTGCTGTGCGACTGCTCTACCGTCGATGTCGGGACTGCGCGCACCGTCGCTGACCTTGCGGCGGTGGCGGGTCTCGCGGCGCTGGATGCGCCCGTGTCAGGCGGGGTGGGCGGGGCGGCGGCCGGATCGCTGACCTTCATGGTGGGTGGTCCCGACGAGGCCTTTGCCACCGTCAGGCCGCTGTTCGACATAATGGGCCAGAAGGCGGTGCACTGCGGCAACTCAGGTGCGGGACAGGCAGCCAAGATCTGCAACAACATGATCCTCGGCGTGACCATGATCGCCACGTGCGAAGCCTTCGCGCTGGCTGACAAACTGGGGCTGGACCGGGCGCGGATGTTCGATGTGGTCTCGACCTCGTCGGGCTATTCCTGGTCGATGAACGCCTATTGTCCGGCGCCCGGAGTGGGCCCGAAAAGCCCGGCAGACAACGACTACACGCCCGGATTCGCGGCCGAACTGATGCTGAAGGATCTGGGCCTAAGCCAGCAGGCGGCAGAGGCCGTCGATGCCGACACACCGATGGGCCAACTGGCTGCCGAGCTTTACCGCCGTTTCGTCGAAGACGAAGGCGGCCGTGGTCGCGACTTTTCCGCCATGCTGCCCCGGTTTCAGGCGCGGGGCCGAGGTTGACACGCAGACGCAAGGCCCACGTTCCGGCCCACCACCCCTGCCGCCATCGGCAACCCGCTAAAGCATTCGTGATGGCAGCCACAAGACGAGCTGGGGGAAGCTGAAGACCACCAGAACCGCGAGAAGCTGAAGGATTACGAAGGGTATGATCCCCTTGT
>CAYYOE010000365.1:0-1607 GCA_964473055.1 uncultured Rhodobacterales bacterium
GCGCCCTGGCGGGAATGGGACCTGACCAGCCGCACGCGCCTGATCGCCTTCGCCGAGGAACACCAGATCCCCATCGCCAAGGACAAGCGGGGCGATGCGCCGTTCTCGGTGGATGCGAACCTGCTGCACACCTCGTCCGAGGGGAAGGTGCTGGAAAACCCCGCCGACGAGGCGCCGGATTACGTCGCGAGCCGCGTGGTGCGTCCCGAGGATGCGCCCGACGCGCCCGAGATGGTCGAGATCGAATTCGAGCGCGGCGATGCGGTTGCGCTGAACGGCGAGCGGCTGTCGCCCGCCACCATCCTGACCCGGCTGAACGAACTGGGCGCCGGGCATGGCGTGGGCCTGCTCGATCTGGTGGAAAACCGCTTCGTCGGGATGAAGTCGCGCGGCCTGTACGAAACCCCGGGCGGCACGATCCTGCTGGAAGCGCACCGGGGGATCGAGCAGATCACGCTGGATTCGGGTGCCGGGCATCTGAAGGACAGCATCATGCCGCGCTATGCGGAACTGATCTACAATGGCTTCTGGTTCAGCCCGGAACGCGAGGCGCTGCAGGCCCTGATCGACAAGACGCAGGAGCATGTGACCGGCCATGTGCGCGTGAAGCTGTACAAGGGATCCGCGCGCACCGTGGCCCGCTGGTCGAAGCACTCGCTCTACTCCGAAAAGCATGTGACCTTCGAAGAGGACGCGGGCGCCTACGACCAGAAGGACGCCGCGGGCTTCATCCGGCTGAACGCCCTGCGCCTGCGCCTGATCGCGGCGCGGAACCGCCGTGTGGGGGGGTGAGGGCCGCCACCGTCAGGCGCGATAGGCGGCCTCGGCCTGCAGGATGTCGGTGACGGCACGGATCAGCGGCCCGACCTCCTGCGCGACGTTGCGAATGTCGGCCATCACGGTGGCCCGAGTGGCGAACAGCCCGCCGATCCTGAACAACTCGTGCGCCTGGCCGGTGGCGACGGTGATCGCGCGGTCATCGAACAGGATCTGCAGGGGGCGCGAATCCGGCCCAAGACCCGACGCCGCGCGGGCGACGGCAGCGATCAGGGTCGCGGTGCGGTCCGGGTCGAAACCGTCGGTGCCCCATTTGCCATCGGTGCGCCAGACCCCGAAGCCATGGGGCATCCGGGTGGAAGGCATGGTGACGGGTGTGAGGTCGCCCACATTGATCCGGGCGCTCCCGTGCCAGAACGACCCCTGCGTTTCCTCGGTCCGACAGGCCATGAGCCCCGGAAGCGGGCCATCGGTTCTGACGTGGATCACGATTCCGTCGAAGTAGAGCTTCGAGTTCTTGCCGCCGGTTTCCGTGCGCACCTCGGCCGCGTGCCAGACACGGCCGCCGATGGTGCCGGTCAGGTGGTCGTCCACGGTGTTCTGGTTCGATCGGGGCGGGATGCGGAAGGGGACGATGCCAAGGAAACTGCCGCCGGCCTTGTCGTGGGTCAGACCGAAGGCTTTCGCGACGATAGGCATGACTTCGGCACCATGGCGCTTGCGAACCTGGTCCCGGACATACCAGATGCCGAGGGCCGCACCGATGATCGCCACCATGGCGGGTGTCCGCATGTCGGGGTCGTCGAAGCCGACCGCGGCGAGGATCAGGA
>CAYYOE010000365.1:1707-3364 GCA_964473055.1 uncultured Rhodobacterales bacterium
GGGCATCCGGGTATGGGCCCGAGGCTGCCCGCAGGATCGCGTCGATCAAGGTGGTGATCCTGTCGGGGTCCTCACCGTCCGGTCCGGTGGTGCCTTCTGTGCGCCAGATGCCAAAGCCTTCGGGAAGGATGCCGGGCGGCTGCCGAACCGGCGCGAGGCCTGACACGTCGATCGGCGCGCGTCCGAGCCAGGTCGAATCCTGCGTGTCCTGCACCCGACAGGCGAGGAGCGGCGGCAGCGGACCGGGGGCTGAAATGTGCAGGACGAGGCCATCGAACCGGATGGGTGTGTGCCGCCGCCGCGTCTCGGTCCGGACGAAGGCCGCATGCCAGGTGCGCCCGGCGATCTCTCCGGTCAGGTGGTCGGTCACGCGGTTCAGCGTCGAGCGGGGCGGGATACGCTCGGGCACGATCTGCAGGAACTTGCGGCCGGTCCTGTCGTGGGTCACGCCGAAGGCCCCGGCGACGATTGGCATGATCTCGGACCCATGCCACCGCTGGACCGCGTAGCCGATGATCGGGACGGCGACAACGGGCACTGCCATGGCCGGCAAGAGTGAAGCGACGCTTTTGCCGGGCGGCGCAACCCCGTCGGCTGCAAGGACAAGGACGACGACGAAAAGGACTGCGGCGATGGCGGCCCAGCCGAGCAACTGGATGCGGCGCAATCGGGGCAGGGCGGCGAGAAGGGCATCCTGTTCGCGCGAGGGCGTTGTGGCGCTGTCGGGCATGGGTGTCAGGCTCCGGTCAGCGCATGGCGGCGCAGGCTTTCGTAATGGCGGGAGGCGGCGTCAGCCAGACGGGCGGCCTCGCCCGTTAGCACGGGCAAGGGGCCTTCGGCCGCGTCGAATCCTGTCGAGGCGTGGACAGCCCCGTACCAGTGCGGCGCCCAGGCGCCGTCGCAGGGCTTCGGGCCCGCCGGCCAGGCCAGCATCGCCGGGTCGAAGGGGATGCCGAGTGCCCCGCACAGGGCGCGCAGCGTGGATTCGGGCGCGGCGCGGATGTCCGCGCAGTCCACCACCGGGGGCGCGCAGCCCAGCCGGTCGGCGACCCGGTCGAAGATTTCGGCCTGTTGCCGGAACCCGAGGTCGTCGAGTGTCGGGTTCTCGCGCTTGGCCAGGTAGCTGGCCACGACGCGGCCCGGGTGGCGGATCAGGAAGGCGTGGGTGACACGGTCCATCCAGCCGACCGGCCAGTCGGGCTGCATGTGGTGCGTCATGTGCTTGTGGTAGGACAGGGTCTTTCCCTGCGGAAGTGGGGCCATAATCGCCCGCGCCACGGCGGCGGGGTCGGCGGGCTGGCTGGCCAGCACCGCGTCCTGCATCGGGTGGGTCAGGCCCGTGGCGGTGAGGAAGGCCGCGTAGAAGGGTTCATCGACGGCGACGCAGTCGGCGCGGTTGGCGAAGGCGTACATCAGCGCCGTGGACAGGTTCCGCGGCCCCGACCACATGGCGATGCGAAGGGTCAACGGCCCGCGGCGGGGGCTCTGCCCCCCATGCCGCCGGTCCCTCGGACCGGTGGCGTGACCGGCGGCAAACCCCGAGGTACTTGGGCAAGGATGAAAGGAAGCGAGGTCATGCGCCGACGAGTGCCTTGTAGAGGTCGCGCAGGCGGGCGGTGACAGGTCCCATCTGGCCGGTACCGATGGTGCGGCCGTC
>CAYYOE010000366.1:0-3356 GCA_964473055.1 uncultured Rhodobacterales bacterium
GGCGGGCTGGTGGAAATGGCGGTGACCGGACAGGTCAGCCAGCCGGCCATGCGCCCGAACGGATATGTCCACTGGCCCGATGGCCGGGCAGATGTGCTGCCCGGCATGTACGGCATCACCTACAACGCCCGCGTGGGCGACCGCGCGTTCGGCTGGGCGGGCGACCATGTGGAACCCGGCGTATCCATCGCCAACACCGACGAGAAGGCGGATTTCGCGCTGCACTACCTGACCTGCATCGGGAATGAGGCGACGGTCGTCAGCGGGCTGGCCAAGGGCGCCACGGGCATCGTCACCGGGGAACACGCGCGCATCCTGGTCGATTTCGACGCGGATGTGCTGGAGCGGATGACCATCGGCGACACGGTACAGATCCGCGCCGTGGGCCGGGGCATCCGCCTCGCGGGCTATCCGATGATCGAGTTCAAGAAGACGTCGCCGCGGCTCGCCCAGGGTTACGGCCTGCGCGAAGAGAACGGGCAGGTGATCTGCCCCGTGGCGATGGAACTGCCCGCGCGGATCATGGGGTCGGGCGCGGAACTGAACGCCGAGTTCGTGGACCAGGACCTGATGTCGGGCGACCGCGCGCTGATGGCCGATCTGGGCATCGACACGATGCGGCTGGGCGACCTGATCGCGATCCGCGACGTCGACCACCGGTTCGGCCGGTCGTTCCGCCCGGGCTGGGTGGCGATCTGCCTGTGCATCCATGGCGATTCGGTAATGACGGGCCATGGTCCGGGCATCCTGACGCTGATCACCGGCCCGGCCGACAAGCTGGGCTTCACGGTCGAGAAAGGGGCGAACATCGCCCACACGCTGAACATCCGGGGGGACGCCTGATGCTGGACACCAACGCAGCCGACATCGTGGCGGTGTCCGTCGCCGGGCACATCGCGCATCCGGGGTTTCCGGGGTTGCCCGCTGAACCCTATCGGCTGGCAGCCGACGGCACGCCCTTCCTGCTGCCGACCTATGGCGGGATCGTCTACAACGTGTCGGTCGGGGACCCGGCCTTCGGCTGGGCGGCGGACTGCATCCATCCCGGCGTGTCGATCCGGCAGGCCGACGACATGAAGAACCGCGGGCTGAACGTGTTCGCCTGCCTCGGCAACACCGCGCGGGTGATGACGGGGGCGGCCGCGGGGGCAGTCGGGGTCGTGACCGGCAAGTCGGGGCGGTTCTCGGAGCAGGTGATCTGCCACTTCCCGAAGGCCGACCGCACCCGGATGGCCGTGGGCGACCACATCGTGATCCGGGCGGAAGGGGTGGGGATGACCCTGCCCGCGCACCCGGCGGTGCGGCTGAAGGGGCTGTCGCCCGCGTTGCTGGCGAAGATGCCGGTGCAGGAGCGCAAGGGCCGCATCGACGTGGGTGTGGCGGCGAGCATCCCGGCGCATCTGATCGGGGCGGGGCTGGGCCTGACGTCCGAGGGCGGGTCGATCCACCTGCAGACGACCGACCGCGAGGCCATCGCGCGGATGGGGCTGGACCGGCTGCGGCTGGGCGACATCGTGGCGCTGGAAGATACCGACAGCCGGATGAACCACGGCTACCTGCGGGGCGCCATGGCGATCGGTGTCGTCTGCGCGACGGACGGGCCGCGGGCGGGCTACGGCCCCGGGATCGCGCTGATCATG
Source organism: uncultured Rhodobacterales bacterium (assembly GCA_964473055.1). Taxonomy (GTDB): domain Bacteria; phylum Pseudomonadota; class Alphaproteobacteria; order Rhodobacterales; family Rhodobacteraceae; genus UBA996. The sequence goes on from CAYYOE010000366.1 coordinate 1,641, forward strand.
ACGGCACCGGGGGGCGAGTTGGGCAGCTACCCGGAAGCGGGCGCGAACATCGCCGATCTGCTGGGGGTCGCGCCGTGACCGCCATTGCCATGACGAGCGTCACGAAGGACAGCCTGCTGTCCTTCATGGCCGCCGCGTTCCGGGCGCTGGGGCTGCGGGCCGAGGATGCCCGCACCTTTGCCGAGGCTCTGGTGTTTTCCGAGCTTCGGTTCCACCCCGGCCACGGGCAGGGGGTCAAGCGCCTACGCCGCTACAAGGACCGGATCGAGGCGGGGCAGGTCGACCCCCGCGCGCCGTGGACGGTGCTGAAGGAAAGCCCCGCGCTGGCGCTGGTCGATGCGCACAACGGGATCGGCACGGTCGCCGCCGCGCGGGCGATGCGGCTGGCCATCGACAAGGCCAAGGTCTGCGGCATCGGGCAGGTGGTGGTGCGCGGCTCCACGCATTACGGGTCGTCCGCCGTGCACGCCTGTCAGGCGGCGGATGCGGGGTGCATCGGGATCAGCTTAACCAACGCGGGGCCGGAAATGGCCCCCTGGGGCGGGCGCGAAGGCGCGACCGGCACCAACCCCTGGGGGATCGCCGCACCCACGGGGCTGGGGTTCCACGCGGTGCTGGACATCGCCCTGACCACGGCGGGCAAGGGCATGATGCAGTGGCATGCGCGGGAAGGCCGCCCGATGCCGCTCGACTGGGCACTGACGCCCGAGGGGTTGGAGACGGACGATCCCAACGCCGCCATGGCGGGGGCGCTTCTGGGGATCGGGCAGTACAAGGGCTATGGTCTGGCCTTCATGACCGACGTGATGACGGGCGTGATCGGCGGCGGCGGGTTTGGCCTCGTCCCCTACGCCGACCCGGCCAGGCTGGACGTGTCCCACACCCTGACCGCCATCGACGTGGATTGGTTCATGGGGCTGGATCAGTTCCGCGCCCGGATGGACGAGTTCGCGGGCATGATGAAGTCCCGCGCCCTGCGGCCTGGCTTCACCGAAATCCTGATCCCCGGCGAACAGGAGGCGCGGCGGGTGGCGCGGAAATCGGCGGCGGGCGTGCCGCTGGAAGATGGCGTTCTGGCCGACCTGCAGGCGCTGCGAGGCGAGTTGGGCGTGGCCGAGGAGATCACGGTGGTCGGCCCCTACACGGACAGCGTGCTGTGAGCACGACTCAACAGTCCTTGGCCCCCCTGCCCCCGGCCTTCCGCGCCATGGTCCGCGACCGGCTGCGCGCGAGGGCGCAGGGGGCGGGGCTGGATGGCCTGCTGCTGCTTGCCCCCGGCAACCTGGCCTATGCCACGGGCTGGATGTTCTCGGTCAACGAGCGGCCGATGGCGCTGTGGCTGCCGGTGGATGGCGATCCGGTGATGATGGTCCCGCATCTGGAACTGGAGAACGCCGAGGCCGTGCCGGGCGTGCGGGTCGCGACCTACCCCGAGTATCCCGGCGACGTGCCGCCCGTCCTGTGGATGGTGCGCCAGACCGGCGCGCGCAGGCTGGGGGTCGATGCGCTGGAGGCGCGGTTGCTGGCGCAGGTGCAGGGCGAGGTTTCGCAGCTTGACCTTTCCGATCATTGCTTGCCGGAGAGGGTGCGGAAACAGCCCGAGGAGCTTGCACTTATCCGCGAAGCGGCGCGGTTTGCCGACATGGTGCTGGAACGGATATTCGCCGTGGGCGGCGACATGATCGGACAGGGCGCGACGGAACTCGACCTGATGGC
>CAYYOE010000367.1:0-3334 GCA_964473055.1 uncultured Rhodobacterales bacterium
CGCCATCGCGCGCCGGATCGGGCTGGAGAACCCCGACCGCGTGCTGACCGGTCACGACATCGACGCGCTCGATGACGCGCAACTGTCGCTCGAGGTGTTGGGGACGAGCGTCTTTGCCCGCACCAGCCCCGAGCACAAGCTGCGGCTTGTGACCGCGCTGCAGGCGAACGGACTGTCGGTCGCGATGACCGGCGACGGGGTGAACGACGCGCCTGCGCTGAAGCGGGCGGATGCGGGCATCGCCATGGGGATGAAGGGGTCGGATGCCGCCAAGGAGGCGTCCGTGTTGGTGCTGGCCGACGACAACTTCGCCTCGATCGCGGCCGCGGTGCGCGAGGGGCGGACGGTCTACGACAACCTCAAGAAGGTGATCAGCTGGACCCTGCCGACCAATGCAGGCGAGTCGATGGTTGTGGTGCTTGCCCTGCTGGCCGGAATGGCCCTGCCGGTCACCGCGGTGCAGATCCTCTGGATCAATCTGATCACCGGCATCACGCTGGGCCTTGCATTGGCATTCGAGCCGACGGAAGCAGGCACCATGGCCCGCCCGCCGCGCGCCCGCAATGCGCCGATCCTGTCGGGCGGGTTGGTCTGGCACGTCGTTCTGGTGGCAACGCTGTTTCTGGCCGCGGTTTTCGGCGTCTTCACCTATGCCATCGACAAGGGCTATCCGCTTGCCCTTGCCCAGACCATGGCGATGAACACGCTGGTGGTGCTGGAGATCTTCCACCTCTTCTTCATCCGCAACATCCACAGCACCTCGCTGACCTGGGCTGCGGCGCGCGGGACCCGCGTGGTCTGGACCGTGGTTCTCGTCATCACTGCCGCGCAATTCGCTGTCACCTACCTGCCGCCCCTGCAGGCAGTGCTGGGCACAAGCCCCGTTCCGCTGATGGACGGACTATTGATCGTGGCCATCGGCGCTGCATTCTTCGCGCTGATCGAAATCGAAAAGCAGATCCGGCTGGGGCTGAAAGCATGACCTGTGACAAGGCCATGATGATCAGGTTGCAATAGACTTCCATTCTCTGAAGCTGCGTCCAGAAGGAACGAGGCCAAGATGACCGGAACCAGGAAAAAGCCGAAACCTGCCCCGCTTTCCCAGCCGGTGGTCGTCGGACAACCGGCGGTGATCGATGCGCCCCAACAAACCGACCATCCGCATCAGAACTTTGACCGCGCGGCCCGGGCCGCCGTCGCACGGCTTTCGGGCGGCGTCTCTACCCACGCCTTCATCGAGGCCTGGAGCGACTGGGCCCAGCACCTAGCCCGCGCGCCGGGCCGTCAGATGGAACTGGCAGAACACGCGCAGCGCAGTCTGTTTAAGCTGATGGCTCTGGCCACCAGCCCCGGCGGCGCGCCGCCCTTCGTTCCCAAACCCTACGACCATCGCTTTGACCATGAGGGCTGGCAAAAGCCGCCCTTCCAGATGTGGCAGCAGGGGTTTCTCGCGATGCAGGACTGGTGGGATCATGCCACCGAGCCGATGCGCGGCCTGCGTCCCGACGACGCCGAGCGCACCCGCTTTCTGGCCCGGCAGACGCTGGATGTCCTGTCGCCCTCGAACGCGCCCTTGCTCAACCCCGAGATCATTGCCGAAACGGTCAAGACCGGGGGCCGCAACCTGGCCGAGGGTGCCGCGCATTTCGCCCATGACGCGCTGAAAACCCTGACCGGTCAGCGCGACCCGGCCCCCGAAGGCTACCAGATCGGCAAGGATCTGGCGTGCACGCCCGGCCAGGTCATCTTTCGCAACGACCTGATGGAGCTGATCCAGTACACACCGCAAACGCCGCAGGTGCGCGCGCAGCCGATCCTGATCGTGCCGGCCTGGATCATGAAATACTACATCCTCGACCTGTCGCCCGAAAATTCGATGGTGCGCTACCTGGTCGGGCAGGGCTTTACCGTCTTCATGATCTCGTGGACGAACCCGACGGCCGATCAGCGCGACCTGTCGCTGGAGGATTACCGGACGCGGGGGGTGATGGCGGCGCTGGACGCGGTGGAGACGGTCGTGCCCGACACCCCCGTGCATGCGGTCGGCTACTGCCTGGGCGGCACCATCCTTGCGATTGCGGCGGCCACGATGGCGCGCGACGGCGACGACAGGCTGGGGTCGGTCACGCTGATGGCGGCGCAGGTGGATTTCGCCGAAGCGGGCGAGTTGCTGCTGTTCCTGGACGAGAGCCAGATCGCCTTTCTCGAGGACCTGATGTGGGAACAGGGGTATCTCGACCGGCCGCAGATGGCGCGCGCCTTTGCCGCCATACGGGCCGAGGACCTGATCTGGACGCGGGCGGTCCAGCGTTACTTCCTTGGCCGCGAGGATGTGCCGACCGATATCGGCGTGTGGCTGTCGGATACGACGCGGATGCCGGCGCGGATGCATTCCGAATACCTGCGGTCGCTGTTTCTGGAAAACCGGCTGACGGCGGGGCGGTTCGCCGTCGGGGGCCGGGTGATCGCGCTCAAGGACCTGTCGGTGCCGCTGTTCGTGGTGGCGACGGAGACGGACCACATCGCGCCCTGGCGGTCGGTCTACAAGACGCAGCTGTTCACCGACTGCGACCTCGACTTCGTCCTGACGACAGGGGGCCACAACACCGGCATCCTGAGCGAGCCGGGGCATGCGGGACGGGTGTATCGCCGGTCGCACCGACCTGCCGGGGCGCTCTATCTCGGGCCCGACGCCTGGCTGGCGCGGACGGACCCGACGCCGGGGTCGTGGTGGCCGTGCTGGTCGGACTGGCTGGCGGCACGATGCGGCGCGCCCGGGGCCCCGCCGCCCATGGGGGCGCCGGAGCGGGGGTTGGCCGCGCTGGACCCCGCCCCGGGGCGATATGTGCTGCAGCCCTGATCGGGTGGGCGGCGTGGCGGGGTTCAGCCGCGCGCGGCCTTGATCTGCGCGTCGCGGGCCAGCGCCGCGAGGCGGTAGGCGGCGTGGGCCATCTTGGAATAGGGCAGGGTGAGGAAGAAGGCGAGGACGGTGCCGAGGTGCAGCGCGACGAGCGGGCCGACCAGCGCGGTGCCGGTCGCGGCGTAGAGGATGAGGCCGGTCAGGCCGGTGAGGCCGAGGAGGCCGACGAAGGCCACCTCGCCGCCCCAGGCGGATTGGGCGCCGAGCGCCGGATCGGCCTTGAGCTTGAGTATGATGAGGCCCGCGGCGCCGATCGTCAGGAGGAGGCCGCCGGGGATGCCGAGGAGCTTGGGCAGGCTGAAGAAACCGTAAGGGGCCTGCATGTCGAAGACGTAGTGCAGCACCGTACCCGAGGAGGTGGAGGCGAAGCACAGGAGGAACCCCCAGACGACGGCATGGTGGGCGTGCTTGCGG